>JAEUKL010000025.1 GCA_016793005.1 Rhodospirillaceae bacterium
TCATCACTTCGGGCGCTGAAATCATTCTGAACCCTGCGCGCGAGCGCCGCGATCAGAATTTCGAAGCGCGTATGACGGCGCGACAATCGCGCGCGTACGAGAATATCTGCTACGTCGCAACAGCCTCGGCCACATCCATCACGCGCGGCAATGTGTCGGTGAAACTGTCGCCTGCCTCTATGGTTGCTGAATGGTGGGGCACTAAGGTTGCCGCTGGCGGTGACGAAGCATTTTTCACCGCGGATCTCGACATTCAGAATTTGCGCCGCCGCCGCCAGGAACCCATGGGCAACTTCCCGGCCATCGTGCGCATGCCGTTGTACGGCCCCGGCTACAAAGCCAGCGCCAGCAAACCTAAAGCCTCACCCAGCACACGCGATGGCTGGATCAAGGAAGGGAAGACGTTGCTGGCGGCGTACCCGAAAGCGGCAGCGCCCGAAAAAGCGCAAGACCGCTACGAAGTGGCCTTGTGCCAATGCGTATCGGTGGGTTCATCAACGCCAGAGCAGCTGATCCCCAACCGCATGCGCAATTTGGATGCCGCCCTTGAAGTGATCGGCTGGATGGCACGTTCGCCCGCCGTGAAACTGGTGGTGTTCCCCGAATTCTTTCTCACTGGTGCCGCCAGCCCCTTGGGCAGCCGGTCGTCTCACTTGGCGCATCTGATTGGCATTTCATTTCCGGGCCCTGAAGCCGATAAGCTGGCCAAGTTCGCGCAGGATACGAAATCATACGTCGCGGGCGGCGTGTTTGAATTCGATCCGGAATGGCCGGGGCGCTTCTTCAACACCGCCTTTATTTTTGACGATAACGGTAACCTGATTCACCGCTACCGCAAAATTCACTGCGCCGATGTGTTCGGCATGCTGCCCGATGCCACGCCCGGTAGCTTCTATGATCAGTATGTGCAGAAGTACGGGTACGACTATCTGTTGCCGGTGGTGGATACGCCCATCGGTATGCTGGGTACGAAGATCTGCTTCGATATGAATTTTCCTGAAACGGCACGCGGCTTTGCGGTGCGCGGGGCGGAAGTGATCATTCACCCTACCTCTGAACCTCATAACATTCGCCGTCGGGCGTGGGACTTAAGCCGTCACACCCGTGCCTTTGAAAACACGGCGTATGTGGTCACAGCTGGGCACGGCGGCGAATACCGCGCCCATAGCCAGTCGCAACTGACCTTCATGAACCGTGGTTACAGCAAGGTTGTGAACTACGACGGTACCTTGCAGGTGGTGGTCGATGGCCCGGGTGCGGTGCCGGTGCAGGGCTCGATTGATTTGAAGGCGCTGCGCAACGCCCGCGCTAATCTTAAAACCAATCTACTGCCGTGGGATGACGCCGTGGTGTACGAGGCGCTCTACAACAGCGGACGTGGCCTGCCGAATAATCTGTGGGCCGGTGACCCGACCGTAAACCCGTACGAGAAAATGGCCGAGCTGCGCAAAGTGATCGACAGCTATAACGCCGACGGCATTTTCACAAAGCCGGTCGATGGTGCGGCCAACGCGAAGCTCGATAATGCACGCCAGCCCTCGATCTAAGTCGAGGACTGGCGTGTACCGTTCTTAAGCCGTGTGCATCTCGTGCGTAGCAACGATCTTTGGGATCATCTGATCGCCCCAGCACGATTGCGGTGAATGGTGGCGCGAGGCGCGTGTAATCTCGACAGTCAGGCCTGAATCGACCGCACGCTTCACGGCATCGTTCATGCGGGCGATCTGCGCGCGCAGATCATCAACGGCGGCGGTTTGTTGGGCATCAAGAATTTTCGTCATGTCTACCTCCTGGAATGATTGCACTATTCTGCGGCGTGGGCGTGGAACTGCGCGGTCTCGGTCGACTCTTTCATGGCGCGCGTCGACGATAAGCCAGCGCTGAGAATCTCGGTGACAGTGTCAAAGTAGCCGGTGCCGACTTCGCGCTGGTGGCGCGTGGCGGTGTAGCCGTCTTTCTCGCTGGCGAACTCGGCTTGCTGGAAGTCCGAATAGGCCGCCATGCCACGGTCGCGGTAGCCGCGCGCCAGTTCGAACATGCCGTGATTGAGCTGATGGAAGCCCGCCAAAGTTACGAATTGGAACTTGTAGCCTATGGCGCCCAACTCACGCTGGAAGGCGGCAATGGTGTCTTTGCCCAGGTTCTTTTCCCAATTGAACGACGGCGAGCAGTTGTAGGCTAACATCTTGCCGGGGAATTGGGCGTGAACCGCTTCGGCGAAGCGGCGGGCATCATCCAGATTCGGCGTAGACGTTTCCCACCACAACAAGTCGGCATGCGGTGCATAAGCGAGACCACGAGCAATGCAAGCATCCACACCGTTGTTGATGCGGAAGAACCCTTCCTGCGTGCGTTCGTTGCTGATGATGAACGGACGGTCGCGTTCATCGATATCGCTGGTGATCAGCTTGGCGCTTTCCGCATCGGTCCGGGCCACAACTAGCGTGGGCACGCCCATCACGTCAGCCGCAAGGCGCGCAGCAGAAAGCGTACGGATGTGCTGGCCTGTCGGGATCAGCACTTTGCCGCCCAAGTGGCCGCATTTCTTTTCTGACGACAACTGATCTTCGAAGTGCACGCCAGCCGCACCGGCTTCGATGAAACTCTTCATCAGTTCAAAGGCATTCAAGGGGCCGCCAAAACCCGCTTCGGCGTCGGCAACAATCGGCGCGTACCAGTCACGCTCATGCTTGCCCTCGGCGGTGTCGATCTGATCGGCGCGTTGCAACGAACGATTGATGCGGCGGCACAATTCCGGGGCCGAGTTCGACGGATACAAGCTCTGGTCCGGGTACATGGCACCCGCAGTGTTGTTATCAGCGGCCACTTGCCAACCCGACAGGTAAATCGCCTTTAAACCTGCGCGCACCATCTGCATGGCCTGGTTGCCCGAGAGCGCGCCGAGCGCGTGCACATAGTCTTCAGTCTGCAGCAGGTTCCAGAGGCGGTTGGCACCGCGTTCAGCCAGTGTGTACTGCGGCGTGATGCTTCCGCGCAGGCGTACGACGTCCTTCGCACTATACGTGCGGTTGATCCCATCAAAGCGGCCTGCCGGGGCGGCTGGGATCAGCTTGGACCATTCGGTGTGTGTCGTATCGCGCGCGGTCATCGTCTTCTCCTGTGGTGAATGTCGTTAGGGTTGATTGCGTTCGTCGGCGAGCACGTGCTCGTAAGCAGGCAGTGTGAGAAAGTCCTGGAAGGTGTTGGCCATGGCGATGTCTTGGAACATCGCGGCCGCCGCATCCAATTTGTTACCGGCTGGCGCTGCGCTGCGCAGTTTCGCCATCTCATCGTTCATGAGATCCGTCACGAGCGCGGTGGTGACCGCGCGGCCGTCATTCAGCTTCGCGGCATGGCGCAACCATTGCCAAATCTGAGCGCGGGAGATTTCAGCAGTCGCTGCATCTTCCATGAGGTTGTTGATGGGCACGCAGCCCGTGCCGCGCAGCCAGGCTTCCACGTACTGCACACCGATACGGATGTTGGCGCGCAGGCCAGCTTCTGTGATCTCGCCCAGCGGCACTTCCAGCAATTGTTGCTGCGTAATGCCGTGGTCTTCAATGCGGCCGATCTGGTTTGCGCCGGGCATGTATTCGTTAAACACGCGCAAAGCGACTTTCACCAAGTCCGGATGTGCAACCCAGGTGCCGTCATGGCCGTCTTTCACTTCGCGTTCCTTGTCGGCGCGAACCTTGGCGAAAGCGGCGTCGTTGGCGGCGATATCGTTCTTGATGGGAATCTGTGCGGCCATGCCGCCCATGGCATGAGCACCGCGCTTGTGACACGTGGTGATGAGCAACCGGCTGTAGGCCCGCATGGCTGGGCTTTCCATGGTTACTTGGGCGCGGTCGGGGAAGGGGGCCGGGCGGTTGCGGAATTTCTTGATGGTGCTGAAGATATAATCCCAGCGACCGCAGTTCAGGCCCACGATATGATCCCGCAGTTCGTGCAGAATCTCGTCCATCTCGAAAGCGGCCAGGATGGTTTCGATCAGCACGGTGGCGCGGATGGTGCCGAGAGACAGACCCAGTGCTTTCTCAGCGAACAAAAAGACGTCGCACCACAGGGCAGCTTCATGGCGGCTTTCCATTTTCGGCAGATAGAAGTAGGGGCCGCTGCCTTTGGCCAGCAGCGCCTGCGCGTTGTGGAACACATATAAGCCGAAATCAAACAGCGAGGCCGAGATGGGCGTGCCGTCCACCAGCACGTGCGCTTCATTCAAATGCCAGCCGCGCGGCCGGACAATCAAAACAGCCGTCTTTTCATTCAGCGCATAGCTTTTGCCGCGGGCTTTATCTTCAAAGCTAATGGTGCCGGCAATGGCATCGCGCAGATTGATCTGGCCCGCGATCACGTTGGCCCAGGTGGGCGTGTTGGAATCTTCGAAGTCGGCCATGTAGGTGCTGGCGCCCGAGTTCAGGCCGTTGATCACCATTTTGCGGTCCACAGGCCCGGTGATCTCGACGCGACGGTCTTGCAAGTCTTGCGGGGCTAAACGCACGCGCCATGTGCCGCTGCGGATGCTCTCAGTTTCAGCTGGGAAATTTGGCAGCCAACCCTGATCGAGTTTCTGCTGAACTTCGGTGCGCGCAGCCAAACGTTTCTGACGCGTGGTCTCGAACTGACGATGCAAGGAGACAATGAACTGCAGCGCGCGCTCCGTCAGGATTTCGTCGACTCCAACAACTGTCGGAGCGTCGATGACGGCGTCGGCGAGAAGGGTCTTGGGCATGGCAACCTCGATGTTCACAAGCGTCTCCTTTGCTGCAATGCAAAGAGACTATTTACTGAATTTCACTATAATGCTATAAGTCATTGAAATTAAAAGTGTAAATCTGTAAATACCGGTCTTGTAAATCATGTAAATTTGTCATGAATGTCAATCGGGTGGCTGCCAAAGCTGAGACGAATCAGAAGATTTTTGCCGGTCCGCGCCTGCGCCGTCTGCGCCGCGACCTTGGCTTGGCGCAGGTCGAAATGGCGCAAGGCCTGGGTATTTCCCCCAGCTATCTGAACCTGGTTGAACGCAATCAAAGACCGTTGAGCGCGCAGTTGTTGCTGAAACTGGCGCAGACTTATGACGTGGATTTGCGCGGGCTTGCGGGTGATGAAACCGGACGCACGGTCTCGGACCTCAATGAAATCTTCAGCGACCCGTTGTTGGAAAACACAGGCCTTAGCTCGCAAGACTTGATTGAATTGAGTGCGTCGAATCCCGCTGTCGCTCAGGCGTTGATCGCACTTTACCGCGCGTATCGCCTCACAGCCGAGCGCGCGGCCAACATGGCCGAGAAAATGACCGACTGGGGGGCCACCAGTTCCGGTGGGTCTGAGGCCAAAGGTTGGTACGCCGCCGAAGCCGTAGAAGAAGTGCGTGACTTCTTCGTGAGGCACAACAATCACTTCGCCGAGATGGAAACAGCGGCCGAGCAGTTGTGCGCGCAGCTTCAGCACAAGCCTGACACGCTGAACGCAAATTTGCGCAGCTACTTAAAAGCCACGCACAATATCTCCGTGCAGGTGATGCCGGTTGAATTCATGCAGCAGTTGGTGCGGCGGTTCGATCGGCACTCGGGACGGCTGTTCCTCTCGGAAGCTTTGCCCTGGCCCGCGCGAAACTTCCAGATCGCCTACCAGATTTGCCTGATGGAATACGGCACGGTGATCGAAAGCATTGTGGCGCGTGCAGGCAACGTTGCAATAGAAACGCGCCGGATGCTGCGCATTGGCCTCGCTAATTACTTCGCGGGTGCGGTGCTGATGCCCTATGCCAACTTCCTGCAAACCGCCGAACGCGTGCGTTACGATATTGACCTGCTCTGTCAGCGGTTTGATGCGACGTTCGAACAAGTGTGCCATCGCCTGACCAGCTTGCAGCGCCCCGGCGCACAGGGTGTGGCGTTCTTTTTCATTCGTGTCGATCCGGCGGGCAATATCTCCAAGCGCTTAAGTGCCGGCGGTTTTCACTTCGCGCGCTTCGGCGGGGCGTGTCCGCGCTGGAATGTGCATGAAGCCTTCCGCAATCCCGGCAAGATCATCACGCAAGTCATCGAAATGCCCGATAAGACTGCGTATTTCTCCATGGCGCGGACCGCCGATGGTTTAAGTGCGGGGCATCAGGCGCCGCAACCGCAGTATGCGATTGGGCTAGGCTGCGAAATTTCTAACGCCCATCGTTTAACCTACGCGGATGGGTATAACCTCGACAGCTTGAAGCGCGTCACCCCTGTCGGACTGACATGCCGTTTGTGCGAGCGCCAAGGGTGTAGCCACCGCGCATTCCCGCCGCTGAGTCGCAATTTGATTGTCGATGAGAACTTA
>JAEUKL010000037.1 GCA_016793005.1 Rhodospirillaceae bacterium
ACGGGTTGAAGCTCACTTCGTCTGCTTCGGCCACGCGCTTGGCGGCCGCATAGGCAAACTCGTTGGGTTTGCCGACGACGAAATTGGCAAAGGTATAGCGCGGATCCAAGGACGCCGAGAGTTCCGACCCAAAGGGCACCGGCTGGCGCTGAGGTGTGGGCGGGGTGGGCATATTAAGAGCCGAGGGGCGCTGCAACCCTGCGGGCTGTGCGGACGCCACCGGTGCCTGCGCCGGAACGCCCGTGGCCACTTTAATGCTGATGCGCTTTACGGCCGGGTTTTCCGACGCCCACAGGGCGCGAATCCGGTCGGCATAGTGAGTCTTCACCCAATCGCACATAAAGCGTGTGGGGACAGCCAGCTCGACTTCGCCGTTTTTAATGCCATCCAGCGTAATCGGCTTTACCCAGCTTTTGAACGCCGAGTCACCGAATTCTTTTTTCAGGCGGGTTTTGATTCGGTCCCACTCGGAATGGTCGACCGGCCCGTGTTCCCCTCGCGTCACCCGCACTACCCCTTAATCTCTATCCATTACCAACAACCGGGCTCTGCTCAACCGTTCGCCCAACTTTGCAAACGCCCTTCAACCGTTCCCGCTATCACGTCGCCATCAATCGCGATTTGATCATGACAGCCGCCCCATTTTTCCGGCTGCGTCGCGCGCCCATCTGTTTTGAGATGGTTGATGTGCTTTCGATGTTCGGGTGGTTTTGGGTCCAGTCGTCAAACTTGTATCGTCAAACTCTGGCGCCACACTGGCGATGAGTCATCGTTGTCGTCAAGCCGCTTCGTTGAAAAATCCCAAAAACAAATTTCGGTCCCAACGAAGGCGCGCAATTTAGCGACGGCTGTTGCACGCTCAAGCGCAAAGATAGCTTGACACTTTCGACCCCGCACCTGATGCGCAAACGCTTCCTATTTCCGCAGGCCAACATCATCTTGTTGATTTGCAAGGGCATGGGCGAAGGCTTTGCGCCAGAATCGAAGATTCGCAGAGCCGCAATTTACATAATGAATCTTGGGCGAATCGCGCAGTCGTGTTCTTGCGTGGAAAGATTATGCAACAGCATTGACTGTTCGCGCGTTGGCGCTGGGCAGGAAAACTTGCGCCTAACGCGCGTAATGCACTGCGATGGCAGGCAGCGCCCGGCGATTCTTGAACCACGATGGCGAATCGATCCTGCGACTCGCGGGCGCGGGAAGCTTTTTCTAACGCTGAGAAATTTCAGACATGGAAAAGGCGGTGAAAAGAATTCACCGCCTTATGATCGAGTAGAAGCTGGTCGGTAAAATCCAAGCTTGCCGACAACAGCTTTAAGCAGCCGTCTGATGTTAGCCGATCTTTTTGATGCGGGCTGACAGGCGCGACAATTTGCGCGAGGCCGTGCCTTTTTTCAGAACGCCCTTCGAAGCGCCCTTGGCGATGGCCGGCATGGCCTTCTTGTAGGCGGCCGCGGCGGCGGTCTTGTCGCCAGAGGCAATGGCCGTTTCCACGGCCTTCACAGCGGTACGGATGCTGGACAGGCGCGAGTGGTTGATCACCGCGCGGCGCGCGTTGCGGCGAATGCGTTTCTTGGCGGACTTATGTTGAGCCATGGATCAGTCTTCTTAAGGCATTGAAAGGAACGGAAACGGGCCCCCACACATAGCCGGATGCGGGCCCCGAAAATCGAGCGCGGGTTATAGGCGGCTGTGGACAACCCGTCAACAGGCCGCCCGGGCATGGTTTTGGCGGCCGTAAAACCCCTAAAAAGCCCTGTTTTAGCGGTGCTTAAAGGCCGGCTGGCGCTTTTCCACGAAGGCCGCCATGCCCTCTTTCTGGTCTTCCAGGGCAAAGGTGGCATGGAACATGCGCCGTTCGAATCGCACACCCTCGGCCAGCGTAGTCTCGAAGGCCCGGTTCACGCTCTCTTTGGCGATCATGACGGCCGGCATGGATAGGGCCGCGATTCGCTCGGCGGCCTTCAAGGCCTCTTCCATCAGCTTGTCGGCCGGGACCACGCGACTGACCAAGCCGCACTTCTCGGCCTCGGCGGCATCCATGTTGCGGGCGGTCAGAACCATATCCATGGCTTTGGCCTTCCCGACCGCACGAGTGAGACGCTGCGTGCCGCCGGCACCCGGAATAATGCCCAGCGTGATTTCGGGCTGACCAAAGCGCGCGGTCTCTGCGGCAATGATGAAGTCGCACATCATGGCGAGTTCACAGCCACCGCCCAGCGCGTAACCCGCAACCGCGGCGATGATGGGTTTGCGGCAGGTGGTGATGCGCTCCCAGCCCTTGGTGATGAAGTCGCCCACGTAGACATCGACAAACGACTGCGTCGACATTTCTTTAATGTCCGCGCCAGCGGCAAAGGCCTTGTCGCTGCCGGTGACGATGACGCAACGCACGTTCTGATCTGCTTCGAAGCCATCAAGGGCCGCGCCCAGGTCGCGAACCAGCCCACCTGAGAGCGCGTTCAGCGCCTTCGGGCGATTCAGCGTGACGATGCCGACGGCACCTTTTGTTTCCACCAAAATGTTTTCGTACGCCATCCCACTGCTCCCTTAGTCGATACGCCTTTACGGCTCTTGGTTTTGAAAATGTGGCCTGAAATTATCGCTGAATGCGGCGCAATGCGCGTTTATTTTTGACACTGCGGGCAAAAAAAGGTCGAGCGGCCCCCTTGGACGATCCGCTGAATAGTGCCAGCGCCTGATGTGTGGGTTTTGATATTCCGGCAGGGCTCGTCCTCACGCCCGTAGACACGCCAGTTGTGCTGAAAGTACCCAAGCTCGCCGTTAGGCTGCACGTGATCGCGCAAAGACGATCCGCCCACTTTGATCGCTTCAAACAGCACGGCTTTGATTTCCGGCACCAGTTTTTTGGCGCGCTCTAAGTTGATGGTGCCCGACTTGCGCTTGGGCGATATCCCAGAGCGAAACAACGCCTCGCACACATAAATATTGCCAAGGCCGACGATGATGCGTTGATCCAGCAACGCTGCTTTGATCGACGTGCTGCGGCCCTTCAGGGCGGCGGCGAGAAACTCCGGCGTCAAATCACCCGTGACCGGGTCGGGCCCCTGATCTTTGAAGAATTTGTGCGAATCTAATTCTGTTTTTGCGCACAGCGTCATTAGGCCGAATCGACGCGGGTCGTTGAACCGCACTTCGACATTATTATCCAAGTGAAAGACCACGTGGTCATGGGCGTCCAAGGGGTCGCCCTGATTGACCGTGGTCATGCGCCCCGACATGCCCAGGTGCGCAATGACGTTCTGATCATTGTCGAGGTCGATAATGATGTACTTGGCGCGGCGGTAAATACGCATCACCCGCCGGCCGGTCAGTTTGGCCGACATCTGCGGCGGAAACGGAATGCGCAAATCCTTGCGGCGCACATCCACGCGCTTGAGCACGCGGCCCTCCATGAGGTGCGAGAGGCCCCGACAGACGGTTTCGACTTCAGGTAATTCAGGCATAAACGTTGATTTAATGGCCCTGAGGGCGGAATGACAGAGGCAATTGATTGCATTATGGTGCCGCCACCATGACCCACGACAATACCTCCTCATCAAGCTCCGGGGCTCGTCCCGACCAGGGCGCCGATTTCGGTTTCCGCCGGGTGGGCGAGCATGAAAAGGCAGGCTTGGTACGCGGCGTGTTCGATGCGGTTGCGCCCAAGTACGATCTGATGAACGACCTGATGAGTGGGGGTATCCACCGCCTGTGGAAGGCTGCCATGATCGACATGGTTGCCCCCCGGAGCGGCCAGAAGATCATCGATGTGGCGGGCGGCACGGGCGATATCGCGTTCCGCATGCTGGAGCGGATCGGTGAAGATGTGCCCGTCACCGTCTGCGACATCAACGCCGAGATGCTGGCCGTGGGCCGCGACCGCGCCATCGACCGTGGCATTTTGAAGGGTGTGGAATGGAACTGCGGCGACGCGGAAGCCCTGCCCTTCCCCGACGCGACATTCGACATCTACACCATTGCGTTCGGACTGCGGAACGTGACGCACATTGACCGGGCATTGGCAGAAGCAAAGCGCGTACTGAAACCCGGCGGGCGCTATGTGTGCCTGGAGTTCAGTCACGTGGTCGTGCCGGGGTTTGATAAAATCTACGACACCTATTCCTTTTCGATCCTGCCGTGGCTGGGGCAAGTGGTGGCGGGCGACCGTGCGGCCTATCAGTATCTCGCCGAAAGCATTCGCAAATTTCCGCCGCAAGATGAGTTGTGTGACTTGATGCGCGACGCCGGCTTCGGCACTGTCACCTACCGCAACCTCAGCGGCGGCATTGCGGCGCTGCACTCGGGCTGGCGCGTATAACGCTTATGTTTACCTCCCTCAGTCACATCGCCCGCTTGATCGGCATTGCGCGCGTGCTGGCCAAGCACGATGCCCTTCTTATTACAGATGGGATATTTACCGATATTCATCCGCTGACGGATTTCGGCGCACGCGCCATTAAGTTTTTCTGGCGACCCTTACCCGAGGTGCGAAACTTGCGCACGGGCCAAAGACTATCCATCGCGCTGGAAAAACTGGGGCCGACTTTCATTAAGTTTGGCCAAGCACTCTCCACGCGCAGCGATCTGTTGGGCGAAGAGGTAGCGGCCGACCTCGCCGAACTTCAGGACCGGTTAGCACCCTTCCCCTTCGCAGAAGCCGAACAACAAATCGTCGCGGACTTCGGTAAACCCTTAAGCGCGCTTTATACGCACTTTGATCCGGTGCCGGTGGCAGCGGCCTCCATCGCTCAAGTGCATTTCGCAACAACCACCGAAGGCCAGGATGTTGCAGTGAAGGTTTTGCGCCCCGATGTGCGCCATGCTTTTGCCCGCGACATCGGCTTACTGTACTGGCTGGCCGACAGTGCCGTCCGCGCGCGGCCGCAATTGGCGCGCTTAAAACCGCGCGAGGTGGTGGCAACGTTCGAGAACACCACGCGCCTGGAAATGGATTTCCGCTTTGAAGCGGCCGCAGCGCAGGAAGTGGCCGAGAATTTTGCGAATGATCCCATGTTCAAAGCGCCCGCCGTGGATTGGCAGCGCACGTCTGAACGCATACTGACGCTGGAACGTGTTGGAGGGTTGCGGGTCGATGACCGTGCGGCCATTGAGGCCGCAGGCCTTGATGCCATTGCGGTGGTGAAGACGGCCGCCGAAGTTTTTTTCAACATGGTGTTCCGCGACGGCTTTTTTCATGCCGACATGCACCCGGGAAATCTGTTCATCACGCCTGTCGACAATCAGCCGGGCGGCAAGGTGATTGCCATCGACTTCGGCATCATGGGGCGCATTGACCGCGAGACGCAGCGCACGCTGGCCGACATGCTGCTGGGCTTCTTGACGCGCGATTATAAGAAAGTGGCGCAGGTGCATATCGATGCGGGCTTCGTGCCCGCCCATAAATCGGCCGATGAGTTTGCGCAAGCTGCGCGCTCGATCGCCGAACCGATTTTGGGTAAACCCATCGCCGAGATTTCGCTCGCGCGTTTGTTGGGGCAGTTGTTCCAAGTGACCGAGCAGTTCGAGATGCAGACGCAACCTCAATTACTGTTGCTGCAAAAGAGCATGCTGGTGGCCGAAGGCGTGGGCCGCACGCTCGCACCCGAGACCAACATGTGGGAACTGGCCCAGCCTTTGATCGAGCGCTGGATGCGCGATCAGTTGGGGCCCGAAGCGCGCGTCATCGGCGCGGCGGAATCAGCGCTGACAACCATCGCCAAAGTGCCGCGCATTATTAACCGCCTGGATGCCGTTACGGCGGATCTGGCGGCGAACGGCTTAAAGCTGCACCCGCAGTCGGCCGAGGCCATGCGCGGCAACGGCGGTTGGGGCCGCTGGCTGCCCTGGGCGGTGATTGCCGGCTTGCTGATTGCACTGTTGGTTCAGGCCTCCAGTTAGGCCATTATTCCCGTCCATACATTGACTGGATTAATCCCCGTGCTGAACGGCAAACGCATTCTGTTGATCGTAAGCGGCGGTATCGCCGCCGTGAAAGTGCCCGACCTGATCCGGCGCTTGCGCGAACGTGGCGCATCGGTGCGCTGCGTGCTCACCAAAGGCGGTGCGCAGTTCGTCACACCACTTACACTGGCCGCCTTGTCCGGGCAGAAAATCTATCAGGATTTGTTTTCGCTGACGGATGAAGCCGAGATGGGCCACATCCAGCTCTCGCGCGATGCGGATATTTTGCTGGTGGCCCCCGCCACGGCGGACATCATGGCCAAAATGTCTGCGGGCATTGCTGATGATCTGGCGACAACCGCGCTGCTGGCCACCGACAAGCCCGTGATGATTGCGCCGTCCATGAACGTGATGATGTGGACGCACCCGGCCACGCAAGCCAATTTGGAAACGCTCAAATCGCGTGCGGTTGAAGTGATCGGCCCCGGTGCCGGTGATCTGGCATGCGGCGAAGTGGGCGACGGCAGATTAGCCGAAGTGAAAGACATCATCGCGGCCTTGAGCCGCTTCTTCCAGCGCCAAACCAGCGAAGGCGCCCTCGCGCGGATGCGCGTGCTGGTAACAAGCGGGCCGACGCATGAGCCCATTGACCCCGTGCGCTACATTTCCAATCGCTCGTCGGGCAAGCAGGGCCACGCCATCGCAGCGGCGCTCGCTGATTTAGGTGCGCAAGTAACGTTGATTGCTGGCCCCACGACGGAACCTGATCCGGATGGCGTGAAAGTGGTGCGTGTGGAAACCGCAGCACAGATGTTGAAGGCCACGCGTGAAGGTTTGCCCTGCGACATTGCTGTGTGTGCAGCAGCCGTGGCCGACTGGCATGTGGCAGACGCGAGTAAGACCAAGATCAAAAAAGGCGGCACGCCACCGCGCATTAATTTGGCGCCGAACCCGGATATTCTGGCGACACTGGCCCAACCGGGCCCGCAGCGCCCGGGCCTTGTGATCGGCTTTGCCGCCGAAACCGGTGATGTGATCGAAAAGGCCAAATTAAAACGTGCGGCCAAGGACTGCGACTGGATCATCGCCAACGATGTGTCGCCGGGATCGGGCACCTTCGGCGGTGATAACAACACTGTGCATGTCATCAGTGCCGCAAATGTGGAAAGCTGGCCCACGATGAAAAAACGCGAGGTGGCTGAGAAGTTGGCGGCCGCCATTGCAGCCCATGCCGCGAAGTTTCTATAATTTCCTATTCCTGTATTTTCTTGGCCATGAAAGTAACGATTTAGAGCTAACGAGATGTCCCAACACGTATTTATTCCAATCAAGCGCCTCCCCGGTTCCGAAGACTTGCCGCTGCCGCAATACGCCACCGCACAGTCGGCGGGCATGGACCTGTGCGCGGCCGTCAACGCCGATATCGTCATCGCGCCCGGTATGCGCGCGCTGATTCCGACCGGTTTCTCGATTGCGCTGCCTGCGGGCTATGAAGCCCAAGTGCGCCCCCGTTCAGGGTTGGCGTTGAAGAACGGCATTACCGTTTTGAACGCCCCCGGCACCATTGATGCCGATTATCGCGGTGAAGTGGGCGTGATTCTGATCAATCACGGCACGGAAGCATTCACCATCACTCGCGGTCTTCGCATCGCGCAGATGGTTGTGGCCAGCCACGCAACAGTCGCCTGGCAACAAGTGGGGGATTTATCTGAGACCGTGCGCGGCTCGGGCGGCTTTGGGTCCACCGGCACCAAGAGCTAAATTTCACAACACTCTCTATGGACTTCACGGAAAGCCAGATTCAACGCTACGCCCGGCACATCCTGCTTCAGGAAGTGGGGGGCGTGGGCCAAGAGAAGCTGCTGAAGGCGAAGGTCCTGGTGGTGGGTGCGGGCGGTTTGGGCTCGCCGCTCATTACATACTTAGCGGCCGCAGGTGTGGGCACCATCGGTGTTATTGATGACGACCGGGTCGATCTCTCAAACCTGCAGCGCCAGATTTTGCACACGACCGCGCGCGTCGGCGTGCCCAAAGCCTACAGCGCGCAAAGTGCCGTGGCCGCGATCAATCCCGATGTGAAAGTGATCGCGCATACGGAACGTTTAAATGCGAGCAACATCGCGGACCTGATTGCGAATTACGATATCGTTGCCGACGGCAGCGATAACTTTGCGACGCGCTTTTTGGTGAACGATGCGTGTTTCTTTGCCAAGAAAACATTGGTCAGCGCTGCCGTGCTGCGCTTTGACGGCCAGCTTGCAACCTTCAAGCCGCACGACAGCGGCAAACCCTGTTACCGCTGTTTGTATCCGGCAGCACCCCCGGCAGGCCAAGCGCCCACGTGCGCCGAGGCCGGTGTGCTGGGCGCTGTGGCCGGCGTGATGGGCACACTGCAAGCCACCGAAGTGCTGAAAGAGATTTTGAATATCGGCGACAGCATGGCCGGGCGTTTGCTGATTTACGATGCGCTATCGGCGACGCAGCGCACCGTGAAAGTAAACCCCGACCCCGAGTGCGCGCTGTGCAGCACACATGCGACGATCAAAGACCTATCAAGTCATACGCAGAGTGATGACGGGGCTGTGTGTGGGGTTTAAGCAACAAAATGGATTCCCGCGTTCGCGGGAATGACAATTTAAGTTTGATTTAAGAGCTGGCGCCCAAAACACCGATGTCACCCCCGCGCAAAGCGGGGGTCCATCTTTGTCACTTCTCAAACGCGCTTACTTCTCAAACACCACATCAACGCGGCGGTTTTTCTGCTCTTTGGTGCTGTCGCCGGTTTTAACCGCCGGGCGTTCCTCACCATACGCTTCGATGCGCATCTTTTTCTGATCGACACCCTGGGCCGTCAGAGCATTCGCTACTGTTTCAGCGCGCTTCTGCGAGAGCATGATGTTGTAATCGCCCATGCCGGCAGTATCGGTGTGGCCAACCACCAGCACAGTGGCGGGATTGTACTTCTTATACGCAGCACCAATATCGCTGACGGTTTGGCGCGCTGCGGGCGTTAAAGCCGCACTGTTAAAATCAAACTGGATTTGGAACTGCGTGGGTAGCACCACGTCTGCTTTGGGCGCGGGCGGTGTTGCGGGGCGCTCGACCACAGCATTTTCAAGTGCCGCCAACCCTTGCTCGAAGAATTTTTTGCACGCCGCGATATCATCGGGCTGGAAGTTTTCTTCCTGCTGTTCCATCCAGCAATCAAATGCGGTCTGGGCCAGCGAGGCCTGCACCGGCAACGCGCGGCGGTTATCGTCGGTCAGCACCGCCATCAGGCGTGCGCGGGCTTCGGAAATATCTTTCACCGTCGTCGACGGCAGGCGGCGCTCGGCCACGGCTTGCGGCGGGAAGGTTTCGCCATTGGCGGCGCGGCGTGCGCGGCCCGCGTAGTACACGGTATCAATCCAGTCGGCCTGGGCGCGTTCGCTGTCGGCCAGTTGGCTGTAATCTTTCTGCAGGGCCTGATGGAACGGCGTGCCCTTGTTGGGCAACGACCGCACAACTTCGACGCTGTTAGTGTCGGCGCATGCACTTAAGATGCAGACAGCGACCAAAGCCGTGCCAGCTTTGAAAAGCGAACGATAGCGCATCAACAAACCCTCTCCCTGAACCGCCTCACAACCCTGACGTCTTTTCCTTGCGTCTTGAAGGGCTGATGTTGAGCGCCACACCTTAAGCACTGATATGGCCCTCACCCCCATGTGGGGGACCCCTTAGTTTTATCGTTCACAGCTTTTAGGAGCAATAAGAACCGAAGCGCCACAAGGGCTTAGACCTGATGCCGGAGCCGCCAAAAGCCCGGACCAAGGTGCAAAAAAGGGGCGAATCAGGGGGTAATCCCAGCCAAAACCCCCATTCGGTTTGGATTTAAGAGGGTTTTCAGCGTATACGACCGCCGTATAGGACCAAACATGAACGTCACGCCCGCCATTTCGCTCGCCATTCCCCTGGCCGATCCGGCCGCTGCCAGTACCCCAAAGGCCGGCGCAGCCCAAGCTGCGCGCCCGGCCCTGGTGGGCTTAAGCAAGCCTGAGTTGATCGAGACCATGGCGGGCCTGGGGGAGAAGCCGTTCCGCGCCAAGCAGATCTGGCACTGGATGTATCACCAGGGGGCCAAGTCCTTCGCGGAGATGACGGACCTGTCCAAAGACTTCCGCGCCAAGCTGGAAGATCACTTTACCGTGGGCCGCCCCGACGTGGCGCGCGAGCAGACCTCCACCGACGGGACACGCAAATGGCTGATGAACTTCAGCGACGGCCAAAAGGCCGAGACCGTGTTCATCCCCGATGACGACCGTGGGGCTGTGTGCATTTCATCCCAAGTGGGCTGCACGCTTACATGCCGCTTCTGCCACACGGGCACCCAAAGATTAGTGCGCAACCTGACCTCGGCGGAAATCGTCGGGCAGTTCATGGTCGCGCGCGACAGCTACGGCGAGTGGCCGACACCGAATGATCAGCGCCGTTTGCTTTCAAATATTGTGATGATGGGCATGGGCGAGCCCCTCTACAATTTTGATAACGTCGCAAAAGCCTTGAAGATCATCATGGCTGATGACGGCATCGCACTGGGCAAGCGCCGTATTACGTTATCGACATCGGGGGTGGTTCCGGAAATTCGCCGCTGCGGCGCTGAATTGGGCGTGAACCTGGCCATTTCACTGCACGCACCCGACGACGACACGCGCTCGGCCATCATGCCGATCAACAAAAAGTATCCGGTGAAAGAGCTGATTCAAGCCTGCCGCGACTACCCGGGTTTGAACAACGCGCGCCGAATCACATTCGAATACGTGATGCTGAAAGGCATGAACGATACGGCCCAGCATGCCAAAGCGCTGGTGAAGCTGATCTCGGGCATTCCTTCGAAGTTCAACCTGATCCCCTTCAACCCGTGGCCGGGCTCGCTTTACGAATGCTCGGACCCGGCAACGGTGCGCGCGTTCTCTGATATCCTCAATAACGCAGGCTACACCGCCACGGTGCGCACGCCGCGCGGGCGCGATATTCTGGCCGCTTGTGGCCAACTGCGCACCGATTCCGAACGCCTGTCAGCCAAAGAGCAGCGGCTGCGCGACGAGCAGGAACGCAAAATCGCCGAAGCCGCCTGGCAGGAAAAAGAAGCCGCCATCTAACGCTTCATCTTTACCGCGCTTGCCCGTAGGCTCAGCTTCAGGTTGAGCATTGACCGCAGGGAGTTCGGATGACCACAACAATCATTATCGTCGTCGCTGTACTGCTGGGGCTGTATGTCGCGGCCACGTACAACAAGCTCATTGGTTTGCGCAACCGCGTGAAAGAAGCCTGGAGCGACATCGAAGTACAGATGAAGCGCCGCTATGACCTGATCCCCAACCTGGTGGAAACGGTGAAGGGCTACGCGACTCACGAAAAATCCACGCTGGAAAATGTGATCGCCGCGCGTAATGCCGCCATGGCTGACAACGGCAGCCCGGGGCATCAGGCGCAGACGGAAAACATGCTGTCGGGCGCGTTGAAAAGTTTGTTCGCT
>JAEUKL010000039.1 GCA_016793005.1 Rhodospirillaceae bacterium
CGCGCACATCTGCCCAGAATTGCAAATTCTCGACGACACTCAGCGCGGGCTTCACGCCATCCAGGTGACCTGCGAACCCCAACCGTGCGCCGTGGGCCGGCAGATCATCGCTGATGTCCGCGCCATCCCAGGTCATGGCGCCCGAACTGGTGCGCGCCAAGCCCGCCATAAGTCGAAGTAACGTGGTTTTGCCTGCGCCATTCGGCCCGCGCAAAATCAACGCCTCGCCGGATTTCACCGTGAAGTTCAGGCCCGCGAACACCATGCGTCCGCCGCGGCGGCAGCTTAAGTTCGCGCCCGCAAATTCAGCGCTTGAGAAAACGTGATCCATAACCCGCGACCTTAAAACGGTGCGGACCATACCAGAAATGAATCAGCCGTCCTGTCCCTTCTCCACGGAACGAGAAGCCGCGCTTTATATGAGAGCCAAGTTTGGGGCTGAAAAAACGGTGGCCGGCGCAGGTTGGGGTTTGAGGGGGGAGAGGGGTCCGGCGCCGACCACCGATAGGGTTTCGTGTCAGGGGTAGGGGAATACACCCCGACGAACAGCGTCAGGGTCCGAAGGAGCCAAGACTGAGCCGCTGTCCATGCGAAGTAATGTGGTCGCCGAATGTGGCGAAATCCCGGCTTAAGGTGTGACAAAACTGTGAGACTTGTGCCACCCCGAGTCGGCAATTTTCCCCGGAAACGCAATAACTTGGCCAAGTTATCCACAGGTTGCGGCCTGGACAACCACATAAGGATGTGGATGATGCGAGGTTTATTGCGCTGCGCTTTTGTTTGGGTGAAAAAGCGGGCTAACCAAGGCTTCCAAGGCCCTGGGTCAACAACCAGCCTTTCCAAAAAGGGGACCGCCAATGCCGACCGGACACGACACACTGAAAACCCGCAAATCGCTTACGGCTGCGGGCAAAAGCTATGACTATTTCAGTCTGCCGGCGGCGGCAGAAAAAATCGGCGACATCTCGAAGCTGCCCTTCTCGATGAAGGTGCTGCTCGAAAATTTGCTGCGCTACGAAGACGGCAACTCGGTCACCGTCGATCACATCAAAGCCATCGCGGCCTGGCTGAAAAACCCCAAAGCCCCCGATCAGGAAATCGCCTATCGCCCGGCGCGTGTCTTGATGCAGGACTTCACCGGCGTGCCTGCGGTCGTGGACTTGGCCGCCATGCGCGATGCCATCAAGTCGCTGGGCGGCAACCCGCAGAAGATCAATCCGCTGTCGCCGGTCGATCTGGTCATCGACCACTCGGTGATGGTCGATTACTACGCCAGCACAACCGCGTTGTCGCAGAACATCGACATCGAATTCGAGCGCAACGGCGAGCGCTATGAGTTTCTGAAATGGGGCCAGTTGGGCTTCAACAACTTCCGCGTCGTGCCGCCGGGCACGGGCATCTGCCACCAGGTCAACGTCGAATACTTGGCGCAAGTGGTGTGGACCGCCGACGAAGGCGGCAAAACCATTGCGTATCCCGATACACTTGTTGGGACCGACAGCCACACCACCATGGTGAACGGTCTTGCCGTTCTGGGTTGGGGTGTCGGCGGCATCGAAGCCGAGGCTTGCATGTTGGGTCAGCCGACGCCGATGCTGATCCCCGAAGTGATCGGCATGAAGCTCACAGGCAAGCTGAAGCCCGGCACCACGGCGACCGACCTTGTGCTCACGGTCACGCAGATGCTGCGCAAAAAGGGTGTCGTGAACAAGTTCGTGGAATTCTATGGCCCGGGCTTGAACGATCTGTCACTCACCGACCGCGCCACCATCGCCAACATGGCCCCGGAATACGGTGCCACGTGCGGCTTCTTCCCCATCGACAAGGAAACCATCCGTTACCTCGATTTCACCGGCCGTAATCCTGCGCGCGTGGCGCTGGTGGAAGCCTACGCCAAAGCCCAAGGCATGTGGCGCGACGAGAGCACGCCCGATCCGGTGTTCACCGATACGCTGGCGCTTGATCTTGGCACCGTTGAACCGTCACTTGCAGGGCCCAAGCGCCCGCAAGACCGCGTGACTCTTGCAAATGCCAGCTCTGAATTCGCCAAGGCGCTGAAAGATGGTTTTGCGCATCCTGCCCCGGTGTCGGCTGATGTGGCGGGCCTTACGGGTCCGTCTGCGAAAACCAAACTGGATGACGGCGATGTGGTGCTGGCCGCGATTACTTCGTGCACCAACACCTCAAATCCATCTGTCTTGTTTGCGGCTGGCTTGGTCGCGCGCAAAGCACGCGCCTTGGGCCTGAACCGTAAGCCGTGGGTGAAAACGTCTCTCGCGCCGGGCAGCCAAGTGGTTACCGACTACTTGACCAAAGCGGGCCTGCAAGCGGATTTGGATGCCATCGGGTTCAATACCGTGGGCTATGGTTGCACCACGTGCATCGGCAACTCTGGGCCTTTGGACGATAACATCGCCAAAGCCAT
>JAEUKL010000092.1 GCA_016793005.1 Rhodospirillaceae bacterium
CTTCCTGCACTGGGCCGCCGAGCCGAAGCTGGAAGCCCGCCACACCACTGGCTTCCGCGTCATGCTGTATGTGCTGATCTTCACGGTGCTGGCCTTCCTTCTGAAGAAGAAGATCTGGGCCCGCCTCGAGAAGAAATAAGCTTAGATTTCTGAGCTGTATCCAAAACCGCCGCAGGCAACTGCGGCGGTTTTTGTTTGTGCTATGGTATGCGCATGAAAATCGTGCTTGCCGCTATCGTTGCGCTGCTGCCGTTTGCGGCATTTGCTGCACCTATCTGTCCCACGCATCCTGTGCCGGCGGGATTGGCCCGCATTCAAGACGTCATGGGGGCGGGGCGCTTCATTGCCTACGTACCGACGGCGTTGCGGGTGATCGACGGCAAAACGTCACCCGTGACCGAGGCCGATCTTGAGGCGGACTTGAAAGTTCTACGCCCCCGGTTCGACGGCCTGATTACCTATAGCGCACATAGTGGAAACGAACGCGTGGCCGATGTGGCGGCACGGTTGGGATTCCGCGCCGTCATCATGGGCATTTACGACATCGGCAATAAAACTGAGCGCGCCAATGTGGCCGCCGCGGCCAAGCGCACACCCATTGTTTCAGGTGTGTCGGTGGGCAATGAAGTGGTCTACGGCCAGCGCGGTACGTTCCAGGATTTGGCGCGTGCGATGGAAGAGTTGCGCAAAGCAGCACCTGGCTTGGCGATTGCGACAACTGAGCCGTTCCATTTACTGGTGACGCCGGCTGCGGCGCCTGCGCTTTTGCAATCGGATATCGTGCTCGCCAACGTGCACCCGGTGTTCGAGCCGTGGTTCAGAGCCGCGCCTGATTTCAATGGCGCGGAATTCGTGGTGAATGTCGCGGGCGATGTGGCAAAAACCTACTGCGGACCGGTGCTGGTAAAAGAAACGGGCGTTCCCACAGCCCCCACCGACAAAGGATTTACGCCCGCGCGACAAGCTTCGTTTTACAAGGAACTGCAAAAGCAGTTCATCCCATCGCGCACCAGGGCTTTTGCATTCTTCTCAGCGTTTGATGCGCCGTGGCGCGTGAACGATGCGCACCCGGTGCCGGGCTATCATCCTGAAGAGGCCTACTGGGGGCTTTACGATGAAAAACGGAACGCCAAGCCCGTTGTCGCGACGATCCCGGAACTGAAGCGCTGAAATTTTAGGCGTTAAAAACTCTAGACGTTAAACAGGAACTCCAGGATATCGCCATCCTGCACCACGTATTCCTTGCCTTCCGCACGCATCTTGCCGGCATCCTTGGCACCTTGTTCGCCCTTCAGTTCAATGAAGTCGTTGAAAGCGATTGTCTGCGCGCGGATGAACCCTTTTTCGAAATCGGTGTGAATTACGCCGGCGGCTTGCGGCGCCAATGTATTGCGCTTGATGGTCCAGGCGCGCACTTCCTTCGGGCCCACGGTAAAGTAGGTGATCAGATCGAGCAGTTTATAGGCTTCGCGGATCACACGGCTTAAACCCGTTTCCTTCAAGCCTAAGCTTTCCAAGAATTCTTTCTGCGCGTCGGCATCGCCCAACTGTGACACTTCAGCTTCAATGGCGGCTGAAATCACCACACTGCGTGCGCCTTGTGCTTTGGCCATCTCGGCTACTTGTGCGGAATAGGCATTGCCGGTTGCCGCCGAACTTTCTTCCACGTTGCAGGCGTACAGAACGGGCTTCGAGGTCAGCAGTTGCAGGCCATGGAAGATTTTCTCGGCAATCGGATCGGCCGGCTTTGCGGTGCGGGCTGGTTTGCCGGCGCGTAACGCCACCAGGCACGGCTCGATCACTGCGATCAAATCCTTGGCTTCCTTATCGCCGCCTTTGGCCTTCTTGGCGGCTTGGTCGGCCCGGCGCTCCAGGCTTTCCAAATCCGCGATCATCAATTCGGTGTCCACGGTTTCGGCATCGCGCACCGGGTTCACCGAGCCTTCCACGTGGGTCACGTTCTCGTCTTCAAAGCAGCGGAGCACGTGCACAATGGCATCAACTTCGCGGATGTTGGCCAGGAATTTGTTGCCCAAACCTTCGCCCTTGCTGGCGCCGCGCACCAGGCCTGCGATGTCCACGAACTCCAACTGTGTCGGCACAACTTTTTGCGGCTTGGCGATGGTCACCAGCGCGTCAATGCGTTCGTCGGGCAAAGCGACGCGGCCCACGTTAGGTTCGATGGTGCAAAAGGGGAAGTTGGCAGCTTGCGCTGCGGCCGTCGCGGTCAGCGCATTGAACAGCGTCGATTTGCCGACGTTGGGCAGGCCGACGATCCCACAATTAAAACCCATGGCTACTTCGCATCCTTATTCGTATTTGCATCTGCTTTGGCGGCAGGTTGCGGTGTTGTGTCTTTGGTCAGTAACGAAACTTTGGTCATGAAGCGGTTGTGATCGCCGCCGACCAAAAATGGCAGCGCATCTACAACGGCATCCAAAAACGGGTCCAGCCAGGCCTTGTCGGCCTTGGCGAAATCTTGAAGCACGTAGCCCGAGACGCGATTTTTATCGCCGGGGTGTCCGATACCGCAACGCACACGCCAGTAGTCGGCGCCGATATGCGCATCAATGCTTTTCAGGCCGTTGTGGCCGGCGTTGCCGCCGCCTTGCTTCACTTTCAAACGGCCCGGCTGCAATTCCAATTCGTCGAACAGCACAATCACGTCGGCGGGTTCAAGCTTGTAGAAGCGCATGGCTTCGCCGACAGCTTGGCCCGAGAGATTCATGAAGGTGCCGGGTTTGAGCAACAGCGCTTTGTCGGGCCCAATCGTGCCTTCGCAGATTTTGCCCTGAAACCGCGCTTTCCACGGGCTGAACGAAAACGACGCAGCAATACGATCAACGGCCATGAAGCCGATGTTGTGCCG
>JAEUKL010000108.1 GCA_016793005.1 Rhodospirillaceae bacterium
GGGCGAAACCGACGGCACCGGGTTCCGCGTGCAGAACGGCTGGGCCACGGTGGGGGATCGCGGGTCGTTGGATGCACATGGGTTCCTGACGCTGGTGGGCCGCGAAGGGGATATGATCATCAGCGGCGGGCTTAATGTCTATCCGCAGGAAGTGGAGGCAGCGTTGTCTGGTGCGCCAGGCCTGGCAGAGGTTTTGGTGCTGGGTGAGGCTGATGAGCGCTGGGGGCAGGTTGTCACCGCCGTTGTGGCGGGCGATGCTGATCTTGCGACTTTGAAGAACCACTGCACGCTGCACCTCGCCTCATACAAACATCCGCGCCGATGGTTGCGAATTTCAGCGTTCGCGCACACGGCCAGTGGTAAGATCGACCGCGCCGATGTGTTGCGCAAACTGCGCGCTGGTCAGTTGCTGGAATGGTCATAAGAGCGTTGTCATGAGAGCCGTCATTGTTGCCGCCCGCCGCACACCCGTGGGCAAGTTGCGGGGTGCTCTGCGCCGCTTCCGTGTGGAAGAGTTGGCAGCGCCCGTGTTTCAAGCGCTACTGACCGATGCGAAAGTGCGGCCCGATCAGATTGACGACGTCATCATGGGCAATGCCGCTGGCCCCGGCGGCAATCCTGCGCGCGTGGCCGCGTTGCAGGCGGGCTTTCCGGTGTCGATCCCTGGCATGACGGTGGACCGCCAGTGTGGCTCGGGCCTTGAAGCCATCAATACAGCCGCACGGCTGATCGAAGCGGGGGCAGGCGAGATCTACATTGCAGGCGGTGTGGAAAGCACATCCACAGCGCCCTTGCGCTATGACGCCGGCGATGGCTCTGAGCCGCCCAAGCCGTTTACGCGGGCACGTTTCTCGCCCGATTTTGTGGGCGATCCTGACATGGGTGCGGCGGCAGAGAATGTCGCACGTGAATACAAGATCACGCGCGCGCGCCAAGATGCGTTTGCACTGAGAAGCCACCAGAAAGCCACAGCCGCCACAAAAGAAAAGCGTTTTGCTGCCGAACTTGTGCCGATCCATGAAGGCGGCTCAGTCTTGCTCGATCATGATGAATGCCCGCGCGCCGATACGTCGTTGGAAAAACTGGCGGCCCTCGCGCCGGTATTCGATCAAAACGGGACTGTGACGGCGGGTAACGCATGCCCCATCAACGACGGCGCCGCAGCGGTGCTGATCATGTCGCAAAGCAAAGCCGATGATCTGGGTATCGACGAAGGCATGACGGTGGTTGACTCTACGGTTGCCGGTGTCGACCCCAATGTGCTGGGCATCGGGCCGGTGCCGGCAGTGCAAAAACTTTTAAAGCGTCAGGGCTTTTCCATGGCCGACATTGATCTGGTGGAATTCAACGAGGCCTTTGCCGCGCAGGTGCTGGCCTGTACCGATAAGCTGGGCATCCTCGATGACCAACTGAATCTGGGCGGCGGCGCTTTGGCGCTGGGTCATCCGTATGGTGCGTCGGGTGCTATTCTGGTCGTGCGTATGTTCACCGAGTTGATTCGCCGTGATGGCGGCACGCGCGGGCTGGCTACGCTCGGCATTGGCGGCGGCATGGGGCTGGCGACGCTCTTTGAACGGTTTGTTTAAAGCACTTTCCGTCTAAAGCGCTTTTCCGCCTAAATTGCTTTGCCCATTCTCATCAGCGGAATCACTACGCCTGTTGATGTGGTCGAACTCATGGCCGCGATGGGTTTATAGCCGCACGCCGCGTACAGCGGCTGGCCGGCCATGGTCGCAACCAGCTCGACGCGCTGAAAACCTTCAGCGCGTGCTGCACTCTCGCACGCCTCTAAAATCGCACGACCCACCCCCCGGCGCGTAAAGGCCGGCGCGGTATACATGGCGCGCACGCGGGCGGCATCGATTTTGGGATCAAGCAAGGCCGCATCGCGTCCTGCGGAATGATCGCCTCCAAAAAGTGTGGCGCGCCGGCTCCAGCCGCCGCAGCCGGCAATGTCGTCCCCGATCATCGCCACAAAGTACGTGCCGTCGGTGATTAGCTGCGTATCCATCCCCATGATTTCGAACGACGCTTCCACTTCGGCGGCGCTCAGGAACGGTTTTAACAAATCCCTGATCGCCGCATTCATGATGGGATGCAGAACGGGAATATCAGCCAGCGCAGCACGGCGTAACGTGAGGGAGGCGGTCATCAGGGCAGTTTAACGGCACACTGTCGTATTGCCAGTGACGCGTTGGCCGTCGATGGCCACAAGATGTGCGAAGTCGCGGCAAGGCCGGTTGTTGAACATGCGGTC
>JAEUKL010000120.1 GCA_016793005.1 Rhodospirillaceae bacterium
GGGCGAAAAGGCCACGCGCACCAAACACTGGACGCCGTTGTTCTATCCGTTCTCAAGCCCACAGACGTTGAGCAAGGGCCAGGTTGTGACCTTGCGCGTGGCGCATGATCGCAAGGGCGTGCGCATCGAACTGGTGTCGATCAGCTAAATCCAGCGAATTTAGCGCGCGATAGATGCGGCGAATTCCAGGGCAAAGCGCTCCACGCGTTCCCAATCGGTATAGGCGTAATCTTTACGCGCGTGGGCTTCGCCGCCGGCGCGCCGCACGATGTACTGCATCATCCAGCGCTTCCAGAAGGCATAGCGGGTAAAGGGGAAGGCCCCCGCAATTTGTTCAATGCGCGCCGGCGCCCAATTTAGCTGGGCCAGGAACGGTGTTGAAAATGTTTCAGCTTCGATGCGTCCCTGGGCGCCGCTGGACGATGCGCCGCTGACGGCAAAGAACGCCGACGGCTTTGATTTCAGCGCCTTCAAGTGAGTGCGAATGAACGCGCCGACATAACTCTGGAATTTGCCGTAATGCACTGAACCGCCCACGATATACGCGTCGAAGGCGTTGATGTCGGTGCCGGACGGGATGCGGTCACCTTGATAAAGCGTGACCGCATGCCCCAAGCCCCGCAGATGCGCGCCGATTTTCTCAGCCACCCGTGCGGTGTGTCCGTCCGTCGATCCGTAGATGATCAGAATGCGTGCCATGATCGAACCCTCTCATGGGGCCAGCGCGGCCACATTGACCTGAGTCAAACTGTGCCCACTGCCACAATACTGTCCTTACAATACAGTCTCCACAATACAGTCTAGTGTCACAAAACGTTCGCTAACTTCCGCCGGGTTTGTAGTTCGGGTTCTCAGGGGGCGTGATTTTGGCGTAGTAGCTCCAGGTGGAGTTCACCGGCGTCATGTCCCAATCCGTCGGTTTATCAAGCATATGCGGGTAGTCCTTCTCTAGCTTTCCGCGCACGACCTTGGGCACATCATCCAGCGTGCCGGTGATCTTGTGGCTGTGCGAACGCGCGAACAACGCTGCCGTAATGCCGGTTTGCTTTTGCCACTCGCCCATGCGCATCCAGGGCAGCCAAGGCGTGGAGCGGAAGAAGCCCGCCAGCATGGTCGACCATTTCCGGCTGCGATCTTCCAGTTCGGCTGTGGGCGTGTAGAACACAAAGTGTTCCGAAGGCCCGATGATCGCGCCGGTGGATGACTTGGGCCAACCTTCTGGTGTCACAGGGTTGTCGATCTCCATGGCCCAATCCCAGCTCAGCATGGTGTAGCCGCCCAACTGATGCCACGGCAGAATGTACGGACGCTTGTCGGCGGATTTCAGTTTGGATTTATCTTTTTCCGTCGCCCAACCAACGTTGGTTTGAAAACCGTAAAAGTCCGATGACAGCACATTGTCCGGCCATTCGGTCGGCAAGCTGGTGCGCACTTTTTCGTGAATGTAGGGGGCGACTTTGCACAATTCGCCGGTCCACGGATTTTTCCAGGTGTCGATGATCTCGCCTGTATGCAGGTCGGTGTAGAAGGTCGCGTCCTTGCCGCGATAATCCAGCCCGCCGTCGGGGCGTAGGCGGAACTGCAAACTGCCGCAACCCACGTAACCCACCAGCGGCACAATGCGCTGACCCGGAATGACGGCGAAGAACGTGCCTTGATGGCCGCCCCACACCAGTTCGTCGTTTTCGTTGTCGCTAAGGGCGCCCCACAACTTCGCGAAGGCATAGAGGTTGTCGCGCGTGGTGGTGAAGTCGAGCTTCTCTGATTTGCCCGTCGCGGCTGCGGCGGCGAGGGGGAGTGTCGCGGGCAGCATGGCGGCCCCCAGGCCCAATCCTAATGATTTGCGCCGCGTCATGGCGTCCAGGCTCGCGGTCATCGCATCGATCAGCATGGTCATGTCCTCCCCAGCACAGAACCGATGAAATCTTACCGAATGCGCTTGGAACTGCGCTGATCAACCCGCGTGATTGCCAAGTGGCGGTCGAGCCCTGAGGGGCTTAGACTAAGGCTGCAAGCAATACGCTCGCAAACAACGAGGACGCGATGGCACGCACGCTAACGGGTGGTGGGTTTTTGTGGCGATGGCTGGTAGCCCTGGTCATCGTGCTGGGTACGTTCAACCCTACGCCTTATTCCTACATCAACTGGGTCTTCGACGCCGAAGGCGCGCTGCCGCTGAAAGTGCTGATCGGCATTGTGCTGTTGATCGCGCTGGTCGTGTATCTGCGGGCCACATGGTTTTCGATTGGCCCCCTGGGGCTCATACTCTCTGCCGCCTTCTTCGCGGCCCTCATCTGGGTGCTGGTGGATTACGGCGTGCTGGCCTTGGGGCAGGGCAGTTTGCTGACCTGGATCATCCTGGTGGTGATCTCGCTCATCCTCGCCATTGGCATGTCGTTTTCGCTGTTCCGGCGCGGTGTCTCGGGCCAGGTGGACGTGGATGATGTTGAGACCTAGATACTGACCAGCCTAAGCCTAAACAGTCCTTTTCAGTCCGAAATCGGGGTCGGCCACGCCCTCACGACCGCGCCATGAGTTCAAAGTGCGGCCTAGCCGTAAAAAGCTTGGCTACCCCGCTGAAAACACAAGGATTTAGGGGCATTTTGGGCCTTTGGCGCGTTGTCCGAGCGCGCCATTTGGGCTATGACTCGGTGTATGCGGCCGCCTCATCGGTGGGGATGCTTGGACCTGGGCCGCCCACAAGGAAGCCAACCGTGGATACAACCTTTCTCTCCGGCGCAAACGCCGTCTTTTTGTCCGAACTCTACGACCAATACTTGAAAAACCCCGGCAGTGTGGACCCGAGCTGGGCCACGTTCTTCCGCGATCTCGGCGACGGCCAAGCCGATCTCGTTCGCGAGCTGCACGGCGCAAGTTGGGCGCAAGAACAGCCCGGTGTGATCGGTGTCGCCGATCCCGATGCGGCGCCCGCCAAAAAAGACAAAGGTGGCAAAGCTGCTGCCGCTGCTCCGGCTGCTGTCGATCAAGCCGCGGTGATGAAGCAGGCGCAAAATTCCATCAATGCATTAGCGATTGTGCGCGCGTACCGCACACGCGGTCATCAGATGGCAACGCTTGACCCGCTGCACCTGACGAAAGAGAAGTCTCACCCCGAACTCGACATCACCTATCACGGCTTCACCGAGGCCGACCTGGATAAGGAAATCGTGCTGGGCGGCGTCATGGGCTTCGACAAAGCCACACTGCGTCAGTTGGTCGATGCCTTGAAGCAAACGTACTGCGGCCACATCGGCGTTGAGTACATGCACGTGCAGGACATCAAGCAGCGCGAGTGGCTGCAGCAGCGCATCGAACCCAACCGTAACCAGCCCGCCTTCTCGCCGGAAGGCAAGAAAGCGATTCTGGAACGCATGGTCGATGCCGAAGGCTTCGAGAAGTTTTTGGGCATCAAGTACACCGGTACAAAAAGATTTGGTCTGGACGGCGGCGAAGCCACCATTCCGGCGCTCGAACAAATCCTGAAGCGCGGCGGTGCCTTGGGCGTGAAGCAGGTTGTGCTGGGCATGGCCCACCGCGGCCGCTTGAACGTTCTGGTGAACGTCATGCACAAGCCGTTCTCGGCGTTGTTCTCAGAGTTCCAGGGCAATTCGTCGAACCCTGACAGCGTCGAAGGTTCGGGCGACGTGAAGTACCACTTGGGTACATCGGCTGACCGTGAGTTCGACGGCAACACGGTTCACTTGTCACTCACCGCCAACCCTTCGCACCTTGAAGTCGTGAACCCGGTTGTTCTCGGCAAAGTGCGCGCGAAGCAGGACCAGTCGGGCGACAAGTCACGCAAAGAGAATTTGGCGCTTCTGATCCACGGTGATGCAGCCTTCGCGGGCCAAGGCATCATCGCCGAGTGCTTTGGGTTCTCGCAGATCGACGGTTATACGACCGGCGGCACCATCCACGTCGTCATCAACAACCAGATCGGCTTCACCACCACGCCGCGCTATTCGCGTTCGGGCCTTTATTGCACCGATGTCGCGAAAATGGTGGAAGCGCCGATCTTCCACGTCAACGCCGACGATCCGGAAGCCGTGGTGCACGCCGCGCGCATCGTCACTGAATTCCGTCAGGAGTTCGGCATCGACGTCGTGCTGGATATCGTTTGTTATCGCCGCTTCGGCCACAACGAAGGCGACGAGCCGAAGTTCACCCAACCCGTCATGTACAAGCAGATCGAAGGTCATGTGACGGCGCGCACGCTTTATGCGCAGCGCCTCGTCGAACAAGGCCTCTTCACCCAGGAAGAGGCCGACATGATGATGTCGAAGTTCATGCACATGATGGAGGCCGATTTCGAAGCCTCTGCTTCCTTCAAGCCCAACAAAGCCGACTGGCTGGAAGGGGCCTGGAAAGGCCTCGCCTCCATGGGCGAGGAAGAAGAATTCCGCGATGATGCCACGGGTGTTGCGCCCGACGTGCTGAAAGAAGTGGGCTACGCCATTTCGGAAAGCCCGAAAGACGTGGCGGTGAACTCCAAGATTTCACGCCAGCTCAAAACCAAACGCGAAGCCATTGACAGCGGCAAGGATATCGACTGGGCCACCGCCGAAGCCTTGGCATTTGGGACATTGCTGGTGGAAGGCTCGAACGTGCGCCTGTCGGGTCAGGATTGCGGCCGCGGCACTTTCTCGCAGCGTCACTCGGTGCTGGTGGACCAGAACACCGAAGCGCGCTTTGTGCCGCTGAACAATATCCGCGCCGGCAAGCAGGGCCGCTTTGAAGTGCTTGACAGCCCGCTGTCGGAACTTTCGTTGCTCGGTTTCGAATACGGTTACAGCTTGGCCGAACCCAATGCACTGACCCTGTGGGAAGCCCAGTTCGGTGACTTCTCCAACGGCGCGCAGATGATCATCGATCAGTTCATCTCGTCAGCCGAAAGCAAATGGCTGCGTCTGTCGGGCTTGGTGATGTTGCTGCCGCATGGTTACGAAGGCCAGGGCCCTGAGCACTCGTCCGCGCGTGTGGAGCGCTACCTGCAAATGTCCGGCCAGGATAACTGGCAGGTCTGCAACTTCACGACACCGGCCAACCTGTTCCACGCATTGCGCCGCCAAATCCGCCGCAACTTCCGTAAACCCTTGATCGTGTTTGAACCGAAGTCGCTCTTGCGTCACAAGCGCTGCGTCTCAACGTTGGAAGAATTCGGCCCCAAGGGCAAGTTCCTGCGCGTCATCGGCGAGCATGCCAAGATGGACGGCGCCAAGGTGCGCCGCGTCGTGCTCTGTACGGGTAAAGTCTACTACGACCTTCTGCAAGCCCGCGAAGACAAGAACATCGACGATGTGGCGATCGTGCGCGTCGAGCAGCTTTATCCGTGGCCCAAGGAAACCGTGGCCAAGGAATTGGCGAAGTACAAAAACGCCGAAGTGGTCTGGTGCCAGGAAGAGCCCGCCAACATGGGTGCTTGGACGTTCGTTGACCGCCGTCTCGAATACGCCATGGAAGGCATCGACCTGAAAGCCAAGCGTCCGTTCTACGCGGGTCGCGCTCCGGCGGCCTCGCCGGCCACGGGCCTGATGAAGACGCACGTGAAGGAACAAAATCAACTGGTGGAATGGGCGCTGAACACGCCGCTGGCGCAAATTCCGCAGCCGTTCCGCCGCGTCGCCAAGATCGGCAAAATGGCGGCCGAGTAATTCACGCACACACACATAAAAATCAGACCAGAAAAATTAGGATCGAGCAGGGATATCATGGCAACCGAAATCAAAGTTCCGACCTTGGGGGAATCGGTGACGGAAGCAACCGTCGCCAAATGGCTCAAGAAGGTGGGCGATGCCGTCGCCGCTGATGAGCCGGTGTTGGAACTGGAAACGGATAAGGTGACGCTGGAAGTGAACGCGCCCGCCGCCGGAACGCTCACCGACATTGTGGCCGCCGAAGGGTCCAACGTGAACGTCGGCGCCGTGCTGGGCCTGTTGGGTGGCGCTGGCGCTGCTGCCGCCGCCCCGGCCAAGAAAGCTGAAGCTGCTCCTAAGTCCCAAGCGCAAGCCGCTCCGGCTGCTGCTCCCGCTCCGAAAGCCGCTGCTCCTGCGCCCGCACCCGCCGCGAAAGCGGCTCCTGCACCCGCTGCTGCAGCGCCGAAGGTTTCTTATGCCGCCGATTTCCCGCTGGCGCCCTCCGTGCGCCATCTGGTCGACGAGCACGTTCTCGATCCGCGCAAAATTCCGGCGACCGGCAAAGACGGCCGCTTAACGAAAGCGGATGTGATTGCCTATATCGCCGCCGGTGGCGACAAGGCTGCGAAGCCGACCGTGCCGCAACGCGGGCCCCGCGAAGAAGTGGTGAAGATGACGCGCCTGCGTCGCCGCATCGCCGAGCGTTTGAAAGAAGCGCAAAACAATGCGGCTATGCTGACCACGTTCAACGAAGTCGACATGTCGGCCGTGATCGCCATGCGCAACAAGTACAAAGACGGCTTCGAGAAAAAGCACGGCGTGAAGATGGGCTTCATGTCCTTCTTCGTGAAGGCCTGCGTGGCCGCCTTGGGTGAAATCCCGGCCGTGAACGCCGAAATTCGCGGCGAAGATATGGTTTATAAGAACTACTACGACATCGGTGTTGCAGTGGGCACGCCGCAAGGTCTGGTGGTTCCGGTGGTGCGTGATTGCGACGGCAAATCCTTCGCCGAAATCGAAGCGGAAATTTCAGGCTTTGGCCGCAAGGCGCGTGATGGGAAATTGACCATCGAAGAAATGACCGGCGGCACCTTCACCATCTCCAACGGCGGCATCTACGGTTCGATGCTGTCCACGCCGATCCTGAATGCGCCGCAGTCGGCCATTCTGGGTATGCACAACATCAAACAGCGCGCCGTGGTGCTGGACGACGGCTCCATCGTTGCCCGCCCCATGATGTACTTGGCCTTGAGCTACGATCACCGCATCATCGACGGCCGCGAAGCGGTAACCTTCTTGGTGCGCGTGAAGGAAGGCCTGGAAGATCCGGGCCGCCTCGTTCTGGATATGTAGTTTCACCTTAAACCCCTCGCCGCTTCGCTGCGCTCAGCACCCTCGCCCCTCCAGGGGAGAG
>JAEUKL010000141.1 GCA_016793005.1 Rhodospirillaceae bacterium
ACCGATGAAGCGGTGTGGATGCCCGAAATTCGCAAGTTCGTCGTGGCCGAGATGGTGGCCTTGATTAAAGATGATCTTAATGCCCTGGGCGTTCATCACGATGTGTTCAGCTCGGAGAAGGAACTGGTCGACGGCGGCAAAGTCGACGCAGCCGTGAAGTACCTGGAAGATGCTGGCCTGATGTATACGGGTGTGTTGGAGCCACCCAAAGGCATGAAGCCCGACGATTGGGAGCCGCGGCCCCAAAGATTGTTCAAAGCGACGCAGTTCGGGGATGAAATTGACCGGCCCTTGCAGAAGTCCGACGGAAGCTGGACTTACTTCGCAGGTGATATCGCCTACCACAAAGACAAAGCGGACCGCGGTTTTTTGAACCTCGTCAATGTCTGGGGGGCCGACCACGGTGGCTACGTAAAGCGTGTGCAGGCGGCCTTGAAGGCGCTGACGGCGGGCAAGGGCGAACTGGACGTTCTGCTCTGCCAGATGGTGAAGGTACTGAACAACGGCGAGCCCGTTAAAATGTCCAAGCGCGCAGGGACATTCGTGACCATGCGCGATCTGATTGACGCCGTGGGCAAAGATGTCGTGCGATTCATCATGCTGACGCGCAAATCCGACGCTGGTTTGGACTTCGATTACGCAAAAGTGACGGAAAAGACCCGTGAGAACCCGGTGTTCTACGTGCAATACGCCCACGCGCGGGGACGCTCTGTTTTTCGTCATGCCAAAGAGATGTGGCCCGCTGCTGACCTGTCGGATGCGGCTTTGGCCAAAGCTGATTTTAGCCTGCTCGGGGATGCCGATGAGATTGGCGTGATGCGCGCTATGGCCTCGTGGCCGCGCATTGTGGAGTCTGCGGCAGTTACGCACGAACCGCACCGGGTTGCGTTCTACCTGTTCGATCTTGCCTCGCAGTTTCACGCCCTGTGGAATCGCGGCAACGACGCGGCCGAGCTGCGCTTCTTGCAGGCTGACAACCAAGCTGTCTCACTGGCGCGTCTGGCGCTTGTGCGTGGTGTTGGGCTGGTGATAGCGTCGGGTCTCGGCGTAATGGGCGTCGAACCGGTGGAGGAAATGCGCTGATGGCGATTGACCGCGATGGTGATGGCCCGCCGCTGCGGAAAACCCAATCCAAAGCAGACGATGGTTCTGCGCTGCGCGCGACCCCATTTACCGACGACGTATTCGACGATGATTACTACCGTGGCCGAGGCCGTAGCTCTGGCGGGTCGCCGTTTGGTCTGATCGTCGGCGTTATCGTTGGCGCCGCTGTTGCGGGCGGGGCGGCGTGGTTCGTGCTCAAAGATCAGTCGAGCCCCTTAACCGTCAGCGGCAACACGCCAGTGATTAAGGCCGACCCGTCGCCTTACAAAATCAAACCGGAAAATCCGGGCGGCATGCAGGTCGAAAACCAGGACAAAACGGTCTACGACCGCGTGGCCAAGACCGATGCGCCCAACCGCGTCGAGAATTTGTTGCCGGCACCTGAACAACCGAAAACACCGCCGAAGGTCGAGCCCAAGCCGACCCCGCCGCCCGCGAAACCTGCTCCGGTCGAAGAGAAGGTCGCCGAGGCAAAAGCGCCGCCAACTGCCGAAGCGGCGAAGGCCGAACCCAAGACAGCCGAGCAGGAAAAGAAAGACGATTTGGCAATTATGATTTCAGCGCTGGAAGGCAAAATGCCGCCTGCGGATGCTAAACCTGCTGAAGCTAAACCCGTAGATGCCAAACCTGTAGATACCAAACCGGTTGAAACTAAACCTGCGGAAACAAAAGCCCCTGAAGCGGCACTCGCCGATCAGCCGCCGCGTCCGGCACCGCCTAATCCAACTGGCCTGACCAGCGGGTTCCAGGTGCAGTTGGCAGCCGCCAAGTCGGAAGAGGCGGCCATGTCCGAGTGGAACCGCATCAAGAACCGTCACCCCGACCTGCTGGGCACCTTAACGCCCGCGGTTGTGCGCGCTGATTTGGGTGATAAGGGGGTGTTCTTCCGGCTGCGGGCGGGCTTCCTGCCTGACAAGGCTGCGTCGGATACCTTGTGCGCGGCCATGACCGCGCAAGGCGACGCGTGCCTGGTTATCAAGCCGTAACGGTTCGCGCATGACCCAAGGTACCCAACCGCCCAAGGCGGTGATTTTTGGCCTGTCAGGCTTGACCCTGACGGAGGCAGAGCGCGAATTTTTTAAGCGCGAACGGCCGGCGGGTTACATCCTGTTTGCGCGCAATGTGGAAACGCCTTCCCAGGTGAAAGCCTTGGTGGCGGATCTGCGCAGCCTTGATTCCGCCCACAGCCCCGTCGTCTTGATCGATCAGGAAGGGGGCCGGGTGCAACGTTTGCGTCCGCCACACTGGCGTGCAGCGCCCACAGGTTTGCAGTTCGGCGAGCTTTACCAGCGCAATCCGCAATCGGCCATGGAAGCTCTGCGCCTGAACATGGCGCTGATCGGTAAGGAACTGGCTGATTTGGGTATCGATGTGGACTGCGCGCCGCTGCTGGACGTGCCGGTGCCGGGGGCCCATGACGTCATTGGCGACCGGGCTTACGGCACAGACCCAGCAATTGTCTCGGTTCTCGCACCAGTGTGCGCCGAAGGTCTGATCGATTCTGGGGTGGTGCCGGTGATCAAACACATGCCGGGTCATGGCCGGGCCATGTCGGATAGTCATAAAGATTTGCCGGTCGTGGATGCGGACCTGGCGACGTTGCGCGCCACGGATTTCAAGCCTTATGCAGCTTGGGCGGCTTTGAAACCCATGCCATTCGCATTTGCGATGACGGCTCACGTGATCTACACGGCGATTGATGCGGCCAATCCAGCTACACAGTCCAAGAAGGTCTTTGATGAGATCATTCGCGGCGAACTGGCATTCGATGGCTTGATCATGAGCGATGACCTGTCCATGCACGCCCTGACAGGGCCTTTCGAGGAACGGGCAGCTAAGTCGTTGGCAGCAGGCTGCGACGTGGTTCTTCACTGCAACGGCGACATGGCCGAGATGGAAGCGGTCGCACGCGGGACGGGGGCCGTGGGCCCACGTGGTGTGCGTGAACTGCGAGCCTCTGAGGCTATTCGCCTAAAACCCCGCAAAGCCCTCAGCGGCGTCACGCTGGCGGCGTTTGAGCTTCAAGTGGCCCATAGGTTGCGACATGGATAGCGAGCTTTCCATTATCGAAATGGTGATTGCCTTTGGGCTTCCCGCGATCCTGGCCATTACCTTGCACGAAGCTGCCCACGCTTATGCGGCCTACCTGCTGGGGGACCAAACCGCCAAGCGCCTGGGTCGTATGTCGCTGAACCCCATCAAACACATCGACCCTGTGGGCACGATTGCCCTGCCGCTGATGCTGAAATTGGCGGGGTCATCGTTCCTGTTTGGGTGGGCCAAGCCCGTGCCGGTCGACCCGCGCTATTTTAAGCGGCCCTTGAAAGACATGATGTGGGTGGCCTTGGCCGGACCCGGCATGAATATCTTTCTGGCTATGGTGTCAGCGCGGCTGTTTTACACAGTCCCGTCACTTCCCGAGGCCTATCAGGCCGTCGCCGTCGAAACTTTCAGAAATGGATTGATTATCAATATATTGCTGGCCGTTCTTAATATGCTACCTATACCTCCCTTGGACGGCGGCAAAGTATTGCTCGGATTGTTGCCTCAAGGGCCTGCGTTGCGCTTGGCCCAGTTCGAGAAATACGGCATGTTGCCGCTCCTTTTGCTGATGGTGGTACTACCACTTGTGGGGTCAGCCATCGGCATGGACCTGAACCCTATCGGTTGGGTCGTTGTGGGGATTTCGGAGTGGGTGCTCCAGGCGATTGCTTGGTTGTCGGGTTTTACCGGCACCGGCGGTTAA
>JAEUKL010000029.1 GCA_016793005.1 Rhodospirillaceae bacterium
GCACCATGCGGCTGATGCAGCCTATGTGGTGCTGATCCCATTGTCGGCGCTGGTCTATGCCGAAGCGGGGCGCAACCCCATCACCGGTGTTGCCATCGCCTATGCCGGTATTTCCGGCGCGTTTGCGGGCAACGTCATTCCCGGTCAGTTCGACATTTTGATGCTGGGCATCACCGAAGCTGCCGCCAAACTGGTAGATCCCAATTATGTGATGAACCCCTTGGGTAATTGGTGGTTCACGGCCACGATTGGTTTGGGCTTCACGCCCGTGGCTTGGTACGTCACCGACCGTATTATTGAGCCGCGTTTGGGCCCTTGGGATGGCCACAGGCCTGTTGAAGCAGACGGCGCGACGTTCGGCCAACTGAACGACGATCAACGTCGCGGGCTACGCCGCGCGGGTATTGCGGCGGCAATTATTGTTGCCGCGTTTGCCGCGTTGACGCTGTGGCCCGGGTATACGCCGCTGTTTGATGAAACCACTACGGGCCCGCAGCGCATGACGCCGTTCTATCAGGCGCTGGTGGCCGCGTTCATGATGCTGTTTCTGGTGTGCGGCTGGGCTTATGGCTCGGCGGCGGGAACCATTTCCAATCACCGTGCCGTCGTGAAATTGATGAACGATGGCTTGCGCGATCTGGCGCCCTACATTGTGCTGGTGTTTTTTGCTGCGCACTTTGTCGCTATGTTTAGCTGGTCGAACCTGGGTCCGGTGATGGCCGTAAAAGGGGCCGAAGTGCTGCGCGGCCTGGAACTGCCCAATACTGCGGTTTTGACATCGATCCTGCTGATGACCTCGGGGCTTGATCTGGTCATTGGTTCGGCCTCGGCCAAGTGGAGCGCCATGGCTCCCGTCGTCGTGCCGATGCTGATGCTGGTGAAGATTTCGCCCGAGCTGACGACAGCCGCCTTCCGCATGGGTGACTCGATCTTCAACATTGTCACGCCGCTGGCCTCTAACTTTCCCCTGGCGCTGATCATGTGTCAGCGGTGGCGGCCTCAATTCGGCGTAGGCTCGATGATCTCGCTCATGCTGCCCTACAGCATCAGCTTCATGATCGGCGGCTTGTGCCTGTTGATGCTGTGGTCTGGATTGGAACTTCCGGTCGGGCCCGGCGCTCCGGCTGTGTATCAGCCACCCGCAGCGGCCGTGTCGTCGCCTTAATTCATCCGAACGTATATTTTGAGAATTTGAGATGCAGTCTTCTGCGCCGCCATCAGCTTCAGCAATCACAGCCGTGTCCGACATTGCGGTCGAGCGCAATGTCATGATCACGATGCGTGATGGCATTCGGCTCGCAGCCGACATTTATCGCCCCATACATCTGAAAGGTCCGCTGCCGGTTCTGCTGGAGCGCACACCCTACGGCAAGCTTGAGACCAATCATGCCGACCGCACCAAGGCGGATCCGGTGCCGAAGTCGAAGCCGCACATGGCAACTCTGTTCGCGAAAGCCGGCTACATATATGTGATCCAGGATTGCCGGGGCCGGTTCAATTCCGAAGGCAATTTCACCAAATACTTGAACGAGGGGCCGGACGGCGTCGATACAGTTGCCTGGCTGTTGCAACAGCCCTGGTGCAATGGTGCTATCGGTACGCTGGGATTGTCGTACAGCGCTCACGTTCAATCGGCTCTTGCGGCGTTCATGCCGCCGGGCGTGAAAGCAATGTTTTTGGACTCAGGCGGGTTCTCCAGCGCGTTTCATAGCGGGATCCGCCAAGGCGGCGCCTTTGAACTGAAACAGCTCACATGGGCCATCAAACATGCCCGGCTGTCGCCGCGCACGGCGGCTGATCCCAAACGCAAGGCCGCACTGGATGATATCGATATTTTCGCCTGGCTTCGCGTCAACCCGTGGCGCAAAGGGCACTCGCCCTTAATGGCCGCACCCGAGTACGAAGAGTATGTGGTCGAGCAATGGGCCAACGAGACATTCTCTGAGTTCTGGCGGTGCCCGGCCCTTTATGCGCGCGGGCATTATCCGCAATTGGCGCAAACTCCGGCCGTGCATATCAGCGGCTGGTACGATCCTTATGCGCTGACGGTCACGGAAAACTACCGCGGCACAGCGGATATCAACCCCAACAATGTGCGTCTGGTCATCGGGCCATGGACTCATGGCCAACGCTCGAAAACATTTGCGGGCGATGTGGACTTTGGCCCACGCGCGACACTCGACGACAATCTGGCTGCGGATTACGTCGCCTTAAGGTTGGACTGGTTCGATCATTACCTGCGGGGGCACCCTGCACCGCAAAGTCTGAAAAGCCCCGTGAAGATTTTTGTGATGGGCGGTGGTTCGGGCCGCCGCACCGACGACGGGCGCATTGATCATGGCGGAACGTGGCGCGATGAGGCCGACTGGCCGTTGCAGCGCGCGCAAGTTACGCCGTTCTATCTGCATGCCGATGGGGGGCTTTCGCCACACAAACCTGCCAACGCGGCTACACGGGACTGGACTCATGATCCGTCCGACCCTGTGCTGACAATCGGCGGTGCGGTCACCTCCGGCGCGCCAGCCATGGAAGGCGGGGCGTTTGATCAACGGGAAGAACAGAGTCTGTTGTCGAAAACCGTTCCCGGCCGTGCGCTGGCGGACCGCGCTGATGTGGTTGTATTTCAAACCGAACCTCTGGCCGAAGACACGGAAGTCACGGGCCCCATTACGGCGAAACTTTGGGTCTCCTCATCGGCTGTCGATACCGACATCACCATCAAACTGATCGACGTGCATCCGGCCAACGCCGACTATCCTGATGGTTATGCAATGAATCTCAGCCACGGCATCTTACGGTTGCGGTTTCGCGATGGTTTCGAGCGCCCGATATTGATGGTGCCCGGCGAAGTGTATGAAGTTGCTGTTCAGTGCTTCCCCACCAGCAATCTGTTCCAAAAGGGCCATCGGATCCGTGTCGATGTGGCCAGCAGCAACTTCCCGCACTTTGACGTGAACCCCAATACGGGGGCGCCCGCTGGCGAGGCCTCGACGCCGGTTTTGGCGCACAACAAAGTGCACATTGCGCCATCCATGCCTTCGCATATTCTGTTGCCTATCATTCCATGCGCTTCACAATAGTATTGTGAGCCTGGCAACAGGGATTATGCGGCCATGGGCCAAACCCCAAAGCCAATCGACGTCAACACCATCGGCCTGCGCGCACTGCTGACATTCCGCGCCATCATTCGCGAGGGTTCGGTCACCAAGGCTGCGCGTGAACTCAAACTCACACAGCCGGCCGCCAGCCGCTTGCTGGCACAGTTGGAAGATACGCTGGGCTTTGAGTTGTTTTATCGCGAAAAGGGCAAGTTGATACCGACGTCCGATGGTCTGCTGATTTTTGAAGAGATCAATCGTGCACTCGATAACCTGGACCGCGTGAATGAACTTGCGCGCGATATTGCCGACTTCCGCGTCGGTCAGCTGAAATTGGTTGCGCCGCCCAGCTTGCTGGAAACTATCGTGCCGGGGATTGCCGCCGATTTTCTGGAGCAATATCCCAAAGTGCGTCTGACCATCGATTCACCCAGTATCGAGGCTGCCAAAGGGCTGATCGCATCGCGCGCAGTCGATGCGGGGTTTGTGAAACTGCCGCTCAACCGCCCGGACCTGAATTCCGAAACCGTGATGGTGAACGAAAGCGCGTGCGTTATGACGCGCGATCATCCGTTGGCGAGGAACAGCATCATCAAGGCCAGCATGCTGCGTGATCAGCCGCTGATCCTGTTGGGCATGGGCAGCAGTTACCGTACCCAGGTTGAGGCGGCGCTGGCGAAAGCCGGTGTGAAGCCCCAGGTGCGTGTTGAAACGCATACCGTGTCATCGGCGTGCGCGCTGGCTGCGCGTGGGGTTGGGATTGCGATTGTAAATGAAGGGCTGGGGCGCGCTTATGTCAGGGACAAAACTGTCTTGCGCCGATTCTCGCCCAGCATTCGCCACGAGTATGCATTCGTGACGCCGGCCGTGTTGGCGCCGTCGCGTCTTGTGCAGGCTTTTTACGAGCTGACGCGCACGCACTTGAGCAAACTGCAAAAAGAGCACGCCGCATTGGCGTCGTCGCAGAAATAAGCGGCTACAAACACGGCCGCGCTTTCTAACTCTCTATAAATAAACAATTATTCCCGTTTCTCTTTTGCTCTGGCCTGCGCGTGCGCGCAGTCGCGCCAATACATGTGCCATCTGGATTGTCCGAAGCTTGCCGGGGTTTCGCCGGTTCCCGAAGGCAAAACTGCGACTTTTGGGCCACGGTTTCTCACTAAATTCGTGAGCGTTATAAACGGCTTACATATCAAAGTTTGTTCTAATACACTTTGACACAAGCGCCCGGCTCAACCAGGCATTCCAAGAGGGGAAAATATGAAAAAACACACGTTAACAAAGTACGCGCATGCCTTGATGGCATCGGCGGCGCTTGTCGCGCTGTCACCAACTCCGTCTTACGCGCAATCGTCCGAGAAGGGCGCGAACATCGAAGAAATCGTCGTCACGGGGTCACGCATCCGTCGCGATAACTTCACGTCTGCGCAGCCGATCTCTGTCGTCACGTCGGAATCGATCCGTGAATCGGGCAGCACGTCGCTGGGCGAAATTCTGCTGGATCAGCCGAACATCAACCCGGCCACCAACAGCCAGAACTCAAGCTCGACGTTGTTCCTGGCCGGTCAGACCCGCGCCGACATTCGCGGCCTGGGCCCCACGCGCACCCTGGTGCTGATGGAAGGCCGCCGCTTGCCGTTCACCGATGCGTCGTCGCCGGCCGTTGACCTGAACATCGTGCCGACCCTGATGGTCGACCGCATTGAAACCATCGCAGGTGGTGCATCGGCTGTGTACGGCTCGGAAGCGATTTCGGGCGTCGTCAACTTCATCATGAAGAAAGAGCAGCAAGGCTGGGAAATCGACGCTCAAACCGGGATCACCGAGCGTGGTGACGGCGAAGAAGCGCGCCTTGGCTTCAACTGGGGCAATAAGTTCGCCGGCGATAAGCTGAACCTGCTGATCGGCGGCGAATATGCGCGTCAAGACAAGATCATGCAAAAAGACCGTGGCGATATGTTCCCGGGCATCCGTCGCGATACGCGCGTGACACCGCAGACCATTATCCCCGCATCACGCGCCAACACCTCGCCGTACGCGACGTTCCAGCTGCTGGGCGGCGCTTTGGGGACGGCACGCGCCGTTACGCTGGATGTGCGTGATAGCGGCAGCAGTGTTGTGCGTCTGTCGGCCGCTTGCTCGACACCGACCGTACAGCCGGACTGCCAAGACCCGGCCTTGTTCTACAGCGCTGTCTACAACGCCCTCCAGGGTGAGTATGACCGCGCCGTTGTGCGCACCTATGCCGACTATGAAGTGGGCGATAACTTCAAACTGTTCTTCGACGGCATCTACGGTCACGGCACCGGTTACGGCATCTTCCAGCCGGCGTTCTCGAGTGCGGCG
>JAEUKL010000280.1 GCA_016793005.1 Rhodospirillaceae bacterium
ATTCCTCCTTTGTGTTCCCCAGCATCGAAAAAGCATCGCAGGCGCTTTCGGAAATCGCACGCTCGGCCATCGCCGAAGAGGCTTACATTTTCGACCCGGAATCGACCGACAAAAACTTGGCCGCTGCCGACATTGTGGAAGACATCAAAACGCTGGCAAACGTGGTGAAAGGCCAGGGCGGCTTCTTCAAGGGCTTGGTCGAGGGCGCGAAACTGGTGCTGGCCGGCCGGTCCTTTGCCAAGGAAGGCATGTTCTCGCTGCACATGATTGCGGCGGGCCGCAACGATGCGGCGGTGGAGGCCGACCTCACAACAGCGCGTGAAATCGCCGCCAGGTTTGCGGGCGAGGAAATCCCTAATTCCATCCCCAAGGCCGTGCGCGCCAGTCCGTTCAAGCCGCTCAACAGTGTTTTGGGTGCCCATGGGGATCGTTGGGCTGCGATGAATGCGAAAGTCGCGCACTCGGATGCCATGAAGCTGATCAATGCCGGTGAAAAGCTTTTGGACTCGTACCGCGACCGCATGAAGCCTTTGGGTATCTGGACCTCGCGGCTGTTTATCGCGATTGACTCGTATGCCTTCAGTTACGAGCCCGTGTTGCACTGGGACGATGAATGGCTGCCGGTCCACAAGCGCACGCCGGAGCCGAAGCACTTGGCGACCTTGAAAGAACCGCCGCGTAATCTGGAAGCTCGCGCCCTGGTGCATGAAATTCGCCTAAAGCTGGCCGAGCTGTTTGCCGAACACGGCGGCTCGTCCAACCAGATCGGCAAGACATACCCGTATCTCGGCTCCTTGAAGCCGGAAACCCAGGCGCTTGTGACAAAAATCAAAGACATGCTGGACCCGAACCGGCAACTCAATCCGGGTGTTCTTGGGTTCAAGTAAATAGGAAATCGCTATGGCCGACGTTGCAGCTCTTGTTGCGGGTTTAAGTTCCATCGTCGGTGCGGCCCATGTGATTACCGATGAGACCGAGCGCCGCTTTGTGTCGTCCGATGTGTATTCGGCGGGCGCCTTGTGCGCAGCCGTCGTACGCCCCGGCACCAAGGACGAACTGGCCAAAGCGGTGAAGGCCGCAACCGAGGCGGGCTTTGCGGTTGTGCCACGCGGCGGCGGCATGTCGTACACGAGTGGATATACGCCTGCTCGCGAACAAAGTGTGACCTTTGACTTGCAGCGCCTGAATCGCATTATCGAAGTGAACACCACAGACATGTATGTGGTCGCCGAAGCGGGCGTCACGTGGAAGCAGTTGTACGAAGAACTGAAACCCAAAGGCGTGCGCACGCCGTTCTTTGGGACGCTGTCGGGCATTCATGCCACGGTGGGCGGCACGGCCTCGCAGGGCGGCATGTTCTTTGGCTCGGGCCAAGCGGGTGCTGTGCATGATGCGATCTTGGGATTGGAAGTCGTGCTGGCCGACGGCTCGATTGTTCCGACCGGTCAGTTCGGGCAAACCAAATCAAAGCCGTTCTTCCGTTACTTCGGACCTGACCTGACCGGCCTGTTCCTGGGCGACACAGGTGCGTTGGCCGTAAAAGCGACCGTCAGCTTGCGCCTAGTCCGCATCCCGGCGGAAATTTCCTACGGCTCGTTTGCCTTCGATGACATGACGCCCTGCATCGAGGCCATCACCGAAATCGCGCGCGAAGGCATTACCTCGGAACTGATGGGTTTTGACCCGGTATTGCAGTCCATGCGCATGCGCCGCGAAAGCCTGATGAAGGATGTGAAAACCTTCGCCAATGTCGTCACCGGTCAAACCTCGATCACCAAGGGCTTGATCGAAGGCGCCAAGATGGCGCTGGCGGGCCGTGGTTTCATGGATGACGTGAAATATTCCATCCACCTCACGTGCGAGGACCGCACGGCTGCGGGCGCCGAGGAACGTTTGAATTTCGCCCGCGCTGTGGTGAAGAAATTCGGCGGCCGCGAGATCGAGAACACCATCCCCAAAGCCGTGCGCGCCTATCCGTTCACGCCCTTGAACAACATGCTGGGCCCGGCCGGTGAGCGCTGGCTGCCGGTGCACGGGTTGTTCCCGCTGTCCGATGTAGCGCGCGTGATCGACCTTACGCACAAGTTCTTTGATCAGTACAAAGCCGACCTAGAAGCCCACAACATCGAGTGGGGCTATATGTTCGCCGGCGTCAGCAACCACGCTTTCGTGTTCGAGCCGGTGTTCTACTGGCCCGATCAGTGGATGCCGGTGCAACGCCGCACGCCCGAGCAAAGCCATCTGGCCAAGCTGACGGAAGCGGCCCCCAACCCAGCGGCCACGGCGGCCGTGCAGAAAATCAAAGCCGCATTGTGCGTGCATTTCGCGGAGCTTGGGGCGGCGCACTTCCAGATCGGCAAGGCGTATCTTTATAAAGACTACCGCGATGCCAATGCCTGGGCGTTGCTGGAGAAAGTGAAATCTGCCGTGGACCCCAAGCGACTTATCAATCCCAAATCCTTGGGGCTTGAATAGAAAATATTTGCGTTTTCGCGCGCACACTCTGATTTACGCAACGAACACCTTTTGAAATGAAGCCGCCACAGGCAATATCACGTTCTGTGATATTCTTTGTGGCGGTTTTTCATGTCGGAAACGTATATCAAACGCACCACCTTCATTGTCGAGAAGGCTGAGCGCTCCATCGCCTTCTACCGCGATGTGCTGGGCATGACGCTCTACTACGACCAGCCGATGACCGTGGGTGGCAAGATCATCCCAGCTGGTGTGCCGGGGGCCAAGGTTCACCTCGGCATCATGGAGGGCAACCATAAGGACGTGGCCAAGTTGGGTTTGCTGGAGTGGGTCGACCCACCATTGGAAAAACCAGCCGCCCCTTACCGCAAACGCATGGGCATCGGCGACATCGTGATTGTCACCGAAACCCCCGACATGGACGGCGTTTATAAGCGCCTGCAAGCCGCGAAAGATTGCCACATCGTCTGCCCGCCGCACGATTGGTCGGTGCCCGCGCCCGACGGCAAGGGCCAAGTGGAAATGACCACGTTGTCGTTTTTTGATCCCGATGGCTTCGTTGTGGAAGTGAACACCAAGCGCAACGTGCCCAATATGCCGGTGTTTGCCGTGCGCCGGGCCACGCTGATTGTGCGCGATGTGGATATAAGCCTGAAGTTCTACAAAGACGTCATGGGCATGGAAGTCTGGTACGATCAGGTAATGCCTGTGGGCGGGCAAGTTCTTCCGGCCGGTACGCCGGGCGCAAAGGTGCGTGTCGCGATTCTAAAAGGCAACGATCCGCTGGTGGGCATGCTGGGCATCATGGCATTCCTGGATCCGCCCATCGAGGTGCCGCCGTTGCCCAAACGGTCTCTGCAAATCCGCGATGCGATTTTTGTGTGCGGTGCCAATGACGTGCACGCCATTTATAAGCGCATGCAATCAGCGTCAGTGCATATTTTCACGCCGCCCATCGACGACACAGTGCAGGACGCGGCGGGAAACACGATCAAAATGTCGACCATGAGCTTCTTCGATCCCGACGGCTTCTTCTTCGAACTCAACACACGGCATGTTGTGAAATAAAGAGTGGTAAAATAACGTGGCAGCAACACTTTCCTTGAAACGAACGACGCTGCTGGTGCGCGATGCCACGCGCCTGATGGAATTTTACCGCGATGTTTTGGGTTGGCGGACCGACTACCACGCCACCATGAAGTTGTCCGGCGGGCTGATCCCGTGCGGCAGGCCCGGTGATGAAGTGTTGCTTTATATTATGGGCGGGCCCGATAAAGACGTGGGCAAGGTCGGCATTCTGGAATGGACCAATCCGCGTTTGCCCGATGTTGCAATCAAAGACCGCATCGGTATCGGCGACATGGTGTTCGTGGCTGATGTGCCCGATATGACGGCGCTGGTTGAAAAGATCGAAGCGTTTCCCGGGGCGCACATTCATGCACACCCCAAGGACGGCACGTTTCCCGATCCAAAAGGGAACGGCGTGATTGAGTATTCTTCCATGTCGTTCTTCGACACAGAGGGATTCTTTTACGAAACCTATTTCCGCTACAACCGCCCCAACCCCGAGCAATTTTTAATTCGCCGCACCACCTGCATCGTGCGCGATGTGGGGCGCTCGCTGGCGTTCTTCAATGACGGCCTGGGTCTTGCGACCTACCAAGATTCCGTCATGCAGATCGAAGGCATGATCCCGGCCGGTAAAGCGGGCGATACGGTGCGCTTTGCCGTGGCCAAGTGCGAACACGAATACATCGGCATGGTGGGCGCCTTGCAGTTCGTGCACGAACGCTTGCCGGACCCTGGTATGAGCACGTGGGACTACGGCGTGGGGCGCGGCATGTTCGTGGCCGGGTGCGCCGATGCCAATGCGCTGTTTGCGCAAATCAAAGCCGAAGGCGTGAAGATCACGCGCGAGCCCTTTGACCGCACTGTGCCGGGCACGGGTAACGCAGGCACCGTGGCTATTCGGTCTTTCGGGTTCTACGACCCCGATGGATTCTTATGGGAAGTGAGCCAGCGGCTTTAATCGCCTGAGGGCTTTGGCGTCTCTTGCGGATTACGCAGCAGCATAAATGCAGCCGTGGCGGCGGTGATCGCACCTGCCGCAAACAGCGGGCCTTCGAAGCCGAATTTGTTGGCTAGTGTTCCCAGGACCAGCGCCCCGATGGCGGGCCCGGCGCGGGTAATGGTGTACCACACGCTTAAGGCGCGCCCGCGCATGGCATCGCCCACGACAGACTGGGTGAGGGTTTGTGAGCCTACGCCCACCATCACACCGAAGAAGGCCGACAGCGCCAAGATCGCGAGTGCCACATAGTAAATGTCGGCATTTGTCATGGCGAACAACGTGACGCACAAGCCGCTCAGCACCATGGCGCCAATGACGGTCCTCGTAAGCCCATCGACGTTGGGGCGTTGCGCGAGAATAAGTCCGCCGACGATGGCGCCGACACCTTGCGCGGCCGTCAGTGCGGCCAAGCCGCCGGCACCGCGGTTGAACATTTCATCGGCGATGCCGGCCATCAAATCACCGATGGGCCATGTGAGCGTGCTTGAAACACCGACGGTCGGGATCACCCAGCCCAGCACCGGATGCTTGAAGGTATAGCTCCAGCCCGCGGCCATGTCGGTGAAGATGCCCGAGAACATGTTTTTGGTTTTGGTGTAGGGCGTGTGCGGCGGCAGTTGCAGCGTCTGCAAGGCCCAGATCACGCCAAAGTAAGTGACAGCATTCAGCGCAAAGCTGTAGCCGACACCGACCGAGGTGATGATGATGCCGCCCAACACGGGCCCTACAATGCGCGCGGTGTTGAAGATCAGCGACGTAATGGCAACACCGTTGCCCACGCGCTCCTTGGGCAGCATCATCGGTACCAGCACCAATCGCGCGGTTTGGATCATGGGCTGAATGAACCCGGCGCAGAGTTGCAGAAGCAGCACCAGCATGGCTGTAATGTGGCCGGTAATGGTTAGGGCTGCCAGCACCGCAGCTTGCAGCAGCGCGAGGTACTGGCCTGTCACCGCAATACGGCGACGATCAAACCGGTCGACCACAACGCCAATAATTGGGGCCAGTACAATGACGGGAATAAACTCGGCCAGGGCAACGGCCCCCAGCCAGGTCCCTGATTTCGTCAAATCCCAGGTCAGGTAGCCCACGCCCATGCGCTGCACCCACGTCCCCATCAGTGACAACGAGTTGCCCAGGGTGAACATGCGGAAGTTGGGATTGTGCAAAGTCTCGCGGATAGCGGAGAAGTCGATCGCGAAGCGGGCCATAGCGTCGCTTATAAAGCAAAGATTCTGGCTCGCCAGCGCTTAAGGCTCTGCTCTTTCAGATGGCGAACATGCGCGCCGCGAATAGCTAGCGCTAAAGATCGAGCTTGAAGCCCGCATGGCTGGAGGAAAAACCCAAGTTTTTGTAGAACCTGTGCGCATCCGTGCGGCGTGTATCGCTGGTGAGCTGCACGGTTTTTGCGCCGCGCGCGTGGGCCAGACCAATCGCATGCTTTAAAAGGGCTGTGCCGATACCTTGGCCGCGCTGATCTGAGGCGACGCGCACCGCTTCCACCAGCGCGCGCCGTGCGCCGCCGCGCGACAAGCTGGGGGTCAGCGTAAGTTGCAGGCAGGCCAGCACCTCGCTGTTGCCTCTTTCATCAATGCGCTCGCCCACAATCATGTCAGTCAGGGGCGAGTCCTGGATGTCCTTCAGGGCCCGGACATAAGCCGGACGATCAATTGCACCTGTCAGCTCGGCATACTTGCCCAAAGGGTCGTCGGCCAGCATGCCAAGGATGCGGTCCAGATCGCCTTCGGTGGCTGTGCGGAAGATGAGTGTGCTCATATCAGCGCGGGTGCGTACGGGCTTATGGGCCGGCCATTGATCAGTCCGGCCTTGTATCAGTTCAGCGCGGAAAGGAAAGCCGCCGCGCGCTCGGCCACATTCTGCGGTCGCGCCAGCAAGGTTGCGTTTTTCAGTTGCTTTGCGGTCTTCTCGGCCGCCCCATAACGCACATCGTTGTCGGCGGTGCAGACCACGGTCTTGGCGGATACCGCGGGCAACAAGGCCGCCACGTCCACATCCAGCGCCGCCTGAATCGCATCACCATAGTAGGCATGCTGCTTCAGCGTATCGACCAGACGAGTATGCAAACGTTCGCCGCCGATGCGGGGCGTGATTTTGCGAATGGCGCCGTTGCTTTCATCGTACCATGGCCACTGGATTTCCTGATCGCGCAGCATGTGGAAGGCGCGATGCAGATGCAGGCCTTCGCGGCTGGGGCGCAAGTCGGCGACATAGTTGATGCGCATCTCGGTCCGCTGGTCGATATCGGTGTTGGCGACGGCATCCAGCAGCAGGGCGCGCACATGCCCAGGGTGCGAGGCGGCAAAACACACGGCCAACGGCGTGCTGAGGCCCTCGGCAATCACGTCGGCCTGTTTCAGATCAAGCGATTCAATCGTGCGCGCAATAACGTCGGCATAAAGTTGCGGGCTTGGATTGGCCAGCGGGCTTGATTCGCCGCACCCCGGCAAGTCGATGGCGTACACAGGCCGCTCTTGCGCCAGCGCTAAAATCAAATCGCTGTCCTGACGGGTCGATCCCGGCAGATCCGACAGCAACACCAGCGGCCGTCCATTTGTGTCGGCGGCCCGCCGCACTAAAACCTGTCCATGCGGAAAATTCACATAGCCTGATGTGATGGTGCCTTTCTTGCCCGGTTGTTTCAGGGGGTCGGGCGGGATGAAATTTGCGGCACTTTTGAAATCGGCATACTGCAGAAAAATTTCGCGCAGGCGACCGCGCAAAACCTCATGGCCTACGCCCAAACTTTCTTTGCGGACCCCATCTGGCAGCGGGTTGGGTAAGGCATTCAGGTAGGCATGCAGCACGTCATCCTGCTGCGCCATGATGATCGTGGGTGCCTTCAGCAGGCTAACCACCGGCAGGGCGACATAGCGCATGGCGGCGGCATAAGCGTCCGAGAAGTGCGGCCCCGCCATGAACAGGTCCATGCTATATTCGTGTAAACCTGCCAGATCTTTGCCAAGGTGCGGCAGGCGCGTTTCTTTGGTTTTGGCAAACCACGGGAACCAACGTTGAAAATCCAAAATCCGCGTCCACTCTTCCGCCAAGTAACTTCCGCTGTCGGTAATTGTGAACGGCTTCATGTAGCTGTCGATGAACGAGGGCTCAGCACCACCACTGGGCAGCGACAGACCGTTCATGATGGCCACAGACACGCGCTCGGGGTGCTTGGCCGCGAAGGCCAGCGCGATCTTTGAACTGGTGTGATAGCCATAAACCGGGCAACGCTCGACGCCGAAGGCGGCAATGGTGTCGGCCAGGGCTGTACCAAAATCGGGGATTTCAAGCGTACGGCCCAGATTAAGCGGTGTTGAATTGCCGTATCCGGGCGTGTCGATGGCAATAACGGTAAAACGGTCGGCAAATTCCTTCAGCAGAGGAATGTGCAGAACGGATGAGCGCGGCGAGTCATGCAGCAGGATAATCGGCGGGCCCGAGCCGGCGATGCGGTAATGCACCTGGCCCGCTCCAACGTTCACAAACCCTTTTTTGATCGTAACTTCCTTGGCCATGGCTGCACCGTACCAGAATCGCCCGCTTAAACTCACTCGGCCCAATATTGTCTATTGTCGCTCAATAATACGCGCAGCTTAGTCAGCAAGCGCGCGCGATGCGACTCTATTATCAGTAGGGCAGGGAGGTGTCGTAAGACGTTGTGGCATACGCTGCATATTGTGGCGGCACGGTCGGATTGTGCTTCGGGTGCCACGTAATCGGCAGTTCGCCGTCGGACCACTGGGTCGTCAATGGCCCGCCTTTGCAGCGGAAGAAGCCATAAAGGCCTTTCAGTGTGCCGACAGGGCCATGTGCGATGCCCGGCGGCCTCCAGAAGTATGAACCGGGCTTCAGGTACCCGTAGGGCATGGAGATTTCGCCCTCCATCAAAAACACTTCCTCTACAACCGGATGAATTTCGACGCGGCCATGGGTCATCTTGGCGGGATCATCGGGGCCGAACCTCAGCAGCCATGTGCGTTCGCCCGTCTCTGGGTCCTCGCGCAGCAGTTTACGGCCTGCGCCATTGGCCGTAGCTGCGACAATGGGGTCGGCAGGATGCGCCCAGGGCATCGCGGTGCTTTCCATTTTTGCGATCAGGCGACCGGCATCGTACATCGGGCCAGGCGTTTCACCGCGGACAAGCTGCGACGCGCCTTCATGGAAGGTCAGCACCACAGCGCCCGTGTCGCTGTGCATGCTGGGGCGCGGCATGCCAGCTGGCAGGTAAGCGTAGTCGCCGGTTTTGTATTCGACACTGCCCACCCACAGTGCACCCTTGAAGATGAAGAACTCTTCATCGCTCTCAAGATAATGCGCAGTATCCAAATGCCATCCCGCCGGGTACTTCACCACCAGCGTTGCGGCCCCTGTGTCGGGGTCGGCCGAGAGTGTTTTGGCAAACGCGCCAGGCCGGGCGCACGTATCGTCCTGGGGAATCCACGGCACGGCCTGGCTTTGAATGAATTCAATATGCGGCCGTGCCATGCATGAAATCCAATATTTAAATCGCGGCGGCGGGCCCTTGCGCTTTCTTAGCGGTGCGCAACGCCCAGGCTGTGGAAATCACAGCCCCAGCGCCGGTGATGATGGCGATCACCTGAATGGCGCGGCCCACAAAGGGCACGGCGCCAATCAAGGCCAAAGCCAGGAACCCCATCAAAGTCCAGCCCACCAGCTTTGCCAACCGTGTTTCTTGTCCCGGTTGGTTGGCGAGCGTGCGGACCATAAGCCCGCCCCAGAGGCACAGCGCGATCAATCCTAAGCCGATCCCGATCATGTAAGCCGCGGCCCCCAAGATGGCGAAGGGAATGCCGATGATCGTAATGCTGACGGCGACCAGAATGCCGGGCACGGCAATCATGCTGGCGGCACCAATACCGAAACTGGGCAGCGGTTCTTTGGCCAGGCGCTCGGTCGCCTGCACCAGGAATTGCGGCGCAAATCCCAGGGCCAACGCACCGCAGGCCGCCAAGGTGACCAGCACGGTCAGCCAGGCTTGCATACCCATGGGTTCGGGCGAGATCAAACCTGTATCACCATCGTGGCTGTTGTCGCTGTCGGTGTCGCTTTCGTGCTCTGAGATCTTGCGGTTGATGGCGCTGCTGATGTTGCGGCTGATGGCTTTATCAATGGCTTCTTTTGTGGACGCATCAAGGTCCATATCGTTTAGCACTTCATCCATTTTCGCTTTGGCTTCATCAACCTTTGCTTTTGCTTCGTCCATCTGCGCACGGCGTTCGGCGCGCGTGGCTTCAGACTTGGCTTTTGCTTCTTCCTGTTTTGCGCGGCGTTCGGCGCGGGCCGCTTCGCGATCATTGTCGCTGTCGACTGAAATCGAGACGGTCTTGCCCTTCTTCGTGCTTTTGTTGATGGCGGTTTCGCCACCCACGATCACGCCCTCGCGCAGCTCGGTCAGGTTCGGGGCAATCAAATCGCCACCGATCCTGGTGCCCGGCTCGATATTGATGCGGGTCGCGTTGATCCGCAGATCGCCGCCGTAATTGCCGGCGATTTTTACAGTCTCAGCGTCGATCTTCACATCGCCGCCGTAGCTGCCGCGCAGATCGGCAGTGCCGGCCTTCACATTCATGTCGCCGCGGACGCTCATGTTTTCGCCCAGGCGCACTTCGCCGCCCGCGACCGTGCCGTCATCCGTGACGGTGATATTCAAGTCGATCTTGCCTGCGGCCAGTTTCAATTCGCCGACCGATCCGCCGTTCATGTCGACACTGCCGGCCGCCAGCAGCACGGTTTCAAAGCTCGCATTCTCGGTGGTCACATCCCCGGCCGCACCGCCCAGAACTTTCGCGCGGCTG
>JAEUKL010000295.1 GCA_016793005.1 Rhodospirillaceae bacterium
TGGGATTGGTTCGTGCGCGGCGACATGACCTACACCGGCAAGGCGTGGGACAGCACCGCGAATATCGTGAAGTCGGATGACTACTTCCGTGTCAACGCGCGTTTGGGCGTCGAGCGCGAAGACCTGACGGTTGAAATCTATTCGACCAACCTGTTCAACAACAAAACGTGGGATTATGTGTCGCGGACCGCTATCGGCGATCTGCGCAACAACTCCTCTAACGCAATCCTGCCTTTGGGCAACGCAGGCTTCCTGCAAGGCTTCGCCGTACAAGCGCCGGATAAGCGTGATTTCGGGATGCGCGTGAAGGTGCAGTTCTAAGCCAAGCGTATCATCGAGAACAAAACAAAAAGGGGACCAGCAATGGTCCCCTTTTTCATTGCGATTCTGCAAAGACTGTTATGACTTCTGCCAGGCCTCGGCGCGCAAAACTGCGGCCCGGAAAGCGCCGCGCCCGAGCCCTAGGATAACCGTCGCCAACACGCCAACGACAGCAAAGACTGTCGCCAGCCCTGTGGCGATGCCGTGCGGGTCGGTGAAGACATGGTCGGTCAGGAAGCCCACCGAGTAGGACCCCACCGTCAGCGACACCAAGCCCGTCAGTAGTGTGTAAAGCGCTGTGGCCTGCCCGCGCAGTTCATTGGGGGTAATTTGGCTCAGCGCCATCAAGGCCGATGCCGACGACCAATTCGTGAAGATGTTAAATCCAATATAAGGCCACAGCCCCCACAACGGTGTCGGCGCAAGACAGGCGAGTGGCCCAAAAATAAGCAGCGTAACCGAATGCATCATCGCGGCGATCATCGGGGCATCGATGTGGCCGCGCTTGACCAGTGCTGCGACAAACCAGCCCACGACAATGGAACTGACCGCGCCAATCGGAGCGATCAGCGCAAACGCAGTGCCCGTTTCGGCTGCGGTCCAGCCGTGAACACGGATCACCAACGTAATGCCCCAGGCGATTTGCGCGTAAATGCCGGTCACATTCAGCACGGTCCCCGCGAGCAAGGACGAATAGGCCCATGCATTGGCGCGCAAATGAGCCAAAAAGTGCCTGAAGTTTGACGCATCTGGATTGGAAATCTTCTCGCGCCGGTCGGGCTCGCGCACGGTTAAGAGAATGAGCGCTGCAACAATCAAACCAGGCGCACCCGCCAGGAAAAACGTCACCTGCCAATTCTGCAAGCCGCCCAAAAGTGCGGGGAACATCCCACGCACCGCATCGGCCGTGAGAATTGCGATTGTGCCCAACACATAGCCGCCCACGGTGCCGAACGTGCCGCCCAACAGAAAGATGCCGTAGGCCTTGGGGCGCTGCGTCGGCGCGAAATAATCGGAAATCAGCGAACCCGCCACCGGCAGAATGCACGCCTCGCCCAACCCCACACCAATGCGTGCGATAAACAGCCACTTGAAGTCCGGCGCGAACCCGCAGAGCACCGTCGAAAGGCTCCAGACCGCGACGCCGAGAACGAGCAGGAACTGCCGGTTGGCGCGATCCGCAACCGAACCCAGGACCAGGCCGAATGTGGTGTAGCACAGCGCAAAAGCCAGGCCTTGCAACAACCCGATCTGCGCATCCGTAATACCGAAGTCGGCCTTGATCGGCTCAACCAACAAGCCGATGACCGCGCGGTCCAGAATGGCAAAGGAATACGCCAGCACCAGCATGGCAACGACGTACCAGGCATAGGTGGGATTGGGCCAAGCCCGGTCGGATGAAGAAGA
>JAEUKL010000297.1 GCA_016793005.1 Rhodospirillaceae bacterium
TGTCGTGGCCTGCCGTATGCGCCAACGGACCGGTTTGGCCCCAGCCTGTAGCGCGCCCGTAAATAAGCTTCGGGTTCCGCGCCATGCATGCATCAGGGCCCAACCCTAAGCGTTCCATGACGCCGGGACGAAAGCCTTCCAGAATCACGTCGGCTTTTTCGCAGAGCCTTAAGACTGCATCGCGACCCGCAGGATTTTTGATATCTAGCGCGATCGACTGCCGACCGCGGCTGACCACATCCTTTGTCGCATCCATACTGAAAGCCTGCGCGGCATCACCAAGCCGGTCGATGCGCACAACCTCTGCACCCATGTCGGCCAGCAGCATGCCGCAGAACGGCAACGGCCCGATGGCCGCCATCTCCAAGATGCGGATCCCGTTTAACGCGCCCATGGCAACCCAGCCTTACTCAACACGGCCCTACTGCGGCAGCGGATAGAATCTTTCGTTCTTCGCGGCCATCCTACGCAACAGATCGGGCGGTGCAAAACTGTCACCATAGGCTTGCGCCATGCGGTCGCATTCGGCCACGAAAGCCTTCACGCCGATGGTGTCGATCATACAGAAGGGCCCGCCGGTGTGCATCGCATACCCCCACCCCAGCACCGCGCCGATGTCGCCATCAGCAGGCTTGGTGATGACGTTTTCCTCAAGGCACTGCACGGCTTCCAGGGCCTGACGGTATAAAATGCGCTTTTTCACTTCATCGATGCTGGGCTGTTGTGCGGCCGGCGGAAAGTGCTGCGCAATGCCGGACCACAAAGCTTTTTTGCCGTCATCGGGATAGTCATAGAAGCCCGCTTTGTTCTTACGGCCCAGGCGGTTGAGTTTTTTGACGAACAATTCCAGCACAGGCTCTACCGGGTGGGGTTTGTAGGCCGTCCCCAGGTCGGTCTTCTCGGCGTCACGGACCATATAAATGAGTTGTATGCTCACCTCGTCGGCAATCGCCAGCGGGCCCACCGGCATGCCAGCCATACGTCCGCCGTTTTCCACCAGTGCAGGTTTAACGCCTTGCGTCAGCATCACCATGCCTTCGTCGGCGAAGGTGCGGAACACGCGGCTGGTGTAGAACCCACGGCTGTCGTTCACCACAATGGGCGTCTTGCGGATTTGCTTCACCAGATCCAGCGCTTTGGCCAGCGTCTCGGGTGAAGTCTTGGCGCCTTTGATTACTTCCACCAGCGCCATCTTGTCGACGGGCGAGAAGAAATGCAGGCCAATGAACTGATCGGGCCGCGAGAAGGTTTCCGCCAGACCCGAGATCGGCAAGGTCGAGGTGTTTGACGCGAATACGATGTCAGGGCGGATCACCGCTTCGGTTTTCTTGGTTACGTCGGCTTTCACAGCCCGGTCTTCGAACACGGCTTCGATCACCATGTCGACATCCTTCAGGGCCGCAAAATCGGTCACAGGCGTGATGCGTTTCAACAACGCTTCGGCATTGGCTTGTGTGTCGAGGCCCCGTGCGATGGCTTTATCTAGAATGCCTTTGGAATAGGACTTGCCCTTGTCAGCCAAATCTTGCGAGCGGTCCAAGATCACCACATCAATGCCCGCCTTTGCAGCGACATAGGTGATGCCCTGCCCCATCATGCCGCCGCCCAGCACGCCCAACTTCTTCACCTGACTGGGCGGAATGTTTTTGGGGCGGGCTTCAAGTTTCTCGGCTGCTTGTTTGTTGACAAACATCGTGCGCACGATGTTGCCCGCAACCGGATCACGCAGCAGCGAGCAGAAATAGCGGATCTCGATACCAAGAGCTGCATCCATCGGCACTTGGGCGCCTTCGTAGACGCACGACAGAATGGCCGCCGGCGCCGGATAGTTATGCAGCGTTTTCTTTTGCAGCATCCCCGACGCACCAGCATAGAAGTTCGCCGCGTCGTCGGATTTTTGGCCTACCGGGCCGGGGGTGACAAAGCCGTCCACATCCCACGGCTGCTTGGCCGAGGGTGAGCCCATCAGCCAGGCCTTGGCAGCGCTGAGTAACTGATCGGCCGGTACAACGGCATGAACGATGCCGGTCTTCAACGCTTCTTGGGGCGACAGGGCCGTACCTTCCAACAGCAGCGGCAGCGCAGCCTTCACGCCGATCAGACGCGGCAAACGTTGCGTGCCGCCTGCGCCCGGCAGCAACCCCACTTTTACTTCAGGCAAGCCCAATTGCGCCTTGGGGTTATCGGCAGCGATGCGGTGATGACACGCGAGGCATAATTCTAACCCGCCTCCCAAGGCCGTGCCGGTAATGGCCGCGACGAAAGGCTTGCCGCTGACCTCAAGTTTGCGGAAAAAGCGCGTGACGATGCCCGCTTGATCTAACAGCTTTTGTGCATCGTTCTTCAGCGGCCCGAAGGCGAGCTGCTCCAGCTCGCGCAAATCAGCACCCGCCACGAAAGATGATTTGCCCGATGTGATGATGACGCCCTTCACTTTGGCATCAGCAACGGCCTTATCGACGAGGACGGACAACTCGGCCGTCAATGCATCCGCCAGCACGTTCATCGAACGCGCCTTCATGTCGATGGTTAGCGTTGCAATGCCGTCGGAATCAACTGCGTAAGCGATATCGCCACTCATGGTCATACCCGTGCTTAAATGCGTTCGATAATAGTGGCGGTGCCCATGCCGGCGCCGACGCACAGAACAATCAAAGCCGTGCTTAAGCCCCGGCGTTCCAGTTCATCCAGCACCGTACCGGTGATGATGGCACCCGTAGCACCTAACGGATGTCCCATGGCAATGGCACCACCGTTCACGTTGATGCGGTCGCGGGACACATTCATTCTACGCATGAACAGCATCACCACCGAGGCAAAGGCTTCGTTCAGTTCCCACAAATCAATGTCGGAAGCCTTCATGCCCGCTTTTTTCAGCACCTTTTCGGCAGCAAAGCTGGGGCCCGTCAGCATGATTGACGGTTCAGAGCCGATAGAGGCAAAGGCGCGGATGCGCGCGCGCGGCTTTTTGCCGATAGCCTTGCCGACATCCTTATTGCCGATCAGGACAGCCGCCGCACCGTCGACAATGCCCGATGAATTGCCACCGTGGTGCACGTGATTGATGGCTTCGACTTCGGGGTAACGTTGAATCAGAATGCTATCGAAACCCACTTTGTCGCCGATGCCCGCAAAGGCCGCTTTCAACCCCGCCAGAGACTCGACCGTGGTGTTGGGTCGCATGTGTTCATCATGGTCCAACAACGTCAGGCCCAGTTGGTCCTTGATGGGAAGGACAGAGTTCTTAAAACGCCCGTCTTTCCAGGCCGCCCCCGCCAGTTGCTGGCTTTCCATGGCATAGGTGTCAACATCGGTACGCGTAAAACCTTCCTGCGTCGCGATCATGTCGGCGCCGATGCCTTGCGGCGTAAAATAGGTATGAAACGCCACACGCGGGTCGTTCGCCCAGGCGCCACGGTCCGAGCCCATGGCCACGCGCGACATGCTTTCAACACCGCCAGAGACAATCAGTTCGGACGCCCCGGCCATTACCTTGGCGGCCCCCATGTTCACGGCTTCAAGGCCCGAGGCGCAGAACCGGTTGATCTGCACGCCGGGCACAGATTGATCGTAGTCGGCATTGATCGCCGAGACGCGCGCGATATTGGCGCCCTGTTCTTCATGCGGCGCAACGCACCCCAGAATCACATCATCCACCAGCGCCGTGTCAAGCTGGCTGCGGTCACGCACGCCCTTCAGCACCTGCGTCATCAATTCCGTGGGCGTGACGGTGTGCAGGCTGCCGTTGGGGCGGCCACGGCCCCGCGGGCTGCGCACGTGATCGTAAATAAATGCATCAGGCATAGCGGATTCCTCTTATTGCTCGAAGCTATTGCGCTTGAGCCAATCAAAACAAATACGGGCCGCTTCCGTCGCTTTCTCGGGTTGGCCGAAATAGTAATGATTGGCGCCCGTGATCGTCACGGCTTCTTTGCGATTATGTGGCACGGCCGCGTACATCAGCTTGGAATGACTGGGGGTTACAGCATCATCGGCACTGTTAGTTATGGACAACAACGGAGCTTTCAGGCGGGCCGCGCACTTCAACCCATCGGCGTTCGAGTCATCATAACTCCATTGCGAGAGCCAGCTGCGCAATGACGAAAAGCGCCCCAGGCCAATGGGGCTCATATTCACCACCTGCGGATCCCCTAGCATGCACCAGCGCGGTTTGCGGTCGCTGGGATCGACCGCCGGATCAAGCCAGCGCGGATCGGCCATGGTGCCATGAACGACGAAGTTGAACTCGTCATTCTCACGGCCGCTTTGTTTCAATGTGGCGAGCTTGTCTTTGACCCAAGCGGTGATGCGGCGGTTGCGTGCAATTTGCGCGGCGCGATATTTTTCCAGAAAGGCCGGCGTATAAGGCGGTTGATTCACATTGGCCGGATTGTAGAGATCCAATTCCGGATCGCGTTTGGTGGGATCATTTTCATCTAAAATGGACGCATCCAGCCATTCGGTCAGTGTGCGATTGCGGCTCATGTGTGCGGCCAGCAAAATCACCCCGTCGGCGGGAATGAGGCCAGCCTGAGTAATGTCGGGCGCATCACCGGCGGGCGTTTGCGTAACTGTCGGACTTTCGGCTTGCGACTGATAAAACAACGACATGGACCCGCCGCCACTCCAGCCTCCCAGCACCACGCGCTCGTAACCCAACCGGGTTTTGGCGTCTTTAATGCATGCGCCAAGATCGACGATGGTTTTTTCCATGATTAGCGCATAGTCGGCGCCGCGATAGCGTGTGTTCAGGTAAATCGTGTGAATGCCCTGCTTGGCCAACGTCGCCGGCATGGGCAGGTACTGCCCGCCGCCAATAGGGTGCGTGATAATCATGACGGTTTTCGAGGGGCGGCCGCGCGGCATGAGATGCTGCGCTTCCAGCGCAATGCGGTCGATCTGGCCGCCGTAAGTATCTTTGAACTTCGCCTTCTCGTCAAAGATGACGAGATATGGCGTGCGGTCGTACTTGTAGATTTGTCGTTCGCGTTCGTTGGTTTGTGTTTCGCCGCTCAACGCTGGCCTCCCCTGGTCGCGCGGATGCGAACATGTCAGGCAAACCGTTCGCAGCCGCAACCTGAGACATTTTCCACGCGGCGTCAATCGACAAGTTTATTGACAATTTATCGGCGAAAACCCTTGATTTTGCTGCGCCTGCGAAAATCACAGTTTCGCGCCGGAAAAATTGATTCGATAAATCTATCTAATTATTGTATTGTTCTATTGATAACCTGACCGAGGTTTTCGCGATGCCCCAAACCGTTACCCCCAAAGCCAAACGCGCTTCCCCGCCCAAGGCCGCGCCTTCCAAGAAGGCCAACGCGTCGACGGCGCTACGCATCTTGGATGCGGCTATTACGCTGTTCTCGCGCAATGGCTACGACGGCGCCTCGACAACCGAAATTGCGCTGGCCTCGGGCGTCGCCCAGTCGGTCGTGCTGTACCACTTCGACTCGAAGGATGCGCTGTGGCATGCGGCCATGGACCGCCTGTTCGACCGCATTCATGCCGAGTTCCGGCGTGACCGCGATGTTTTGCGCGACCTAAGCAGCGTCGACCGGTTGAAAGTCTGGATTCGTCAGTTGGTGGTGACCTCGGCCGCGCACCCTGAACTGGGGCGGGTGATGATGATGGAAGGCACCAGTGGCGGCGCGCGCCTGCAATGGCTGATTAAGCGGCACCTGGGCGCCGACTACCAGCTTTATGAAACGCATTTCAAACGCGCCATGAGCGAAGGCCGCGTGAAGCCGTTGCCGGCATTTCCGCTGACCATTCTGGTGCATGCGGCGGCCACCATGCTGTTCACGCTAAGTCCGCTGGTGGAAGCGGTGTCGGGCCGCTCACCCATGCACAAAGACACGATCACAGCACAAGCAGACATGGTTGTGGATGTGCTGTTCAATGGTTTTTTAAAATAATGCGCGTTTTTAAATAAAGTCCGATTGCTGAAGGAGAGCCTGTCATGACGACGTTAGCCAGCCTGCCCCCGCCGCCCACTATTCAAGGCGTGCATCACGCTGCGTACTTGTGTTTCGATGCCGCTGAAACGCGGGCATTTTATGAAGATGTCTGCGGCTTAAAAACCGTCGCGGCCTTCACCTTCAACGACATTTCCGGTACGGACATTAAGATCCGCTACATGCACATCTTTTTCGAGATGGCCGACGGCAATTGCATCGCGTTCTTCGACCTGCCCACAAAACTGCGCCCCAACGATTTTAAGCGCGCCAGCGGCTTCAAGCAGCACATTGCCATGCGCGTTGAAACCGAAGACGAAATGCTGGCGTTCAAAAAACGCTGGGAAGCTGCCGGTTACCACGTCGATGGCCCGCTGGACCACCACTTCGTGCGGTCCATCTACACGCACGACCCCAACGGCATCCAGGTTGAGATTACGATCAAAACGCCAGAGTACGGTGCGATCATGGCCAAAGAACAGACAATGGTGGAAGAAACAATGGCGGCCTGGGAAAAAGAAACGCGGCCCCTAAAGGACGCGTATTTAAAAGCGCAAAGCCCAGCCAAATCCGGGTAGCTTAATCCTCCAGCAGCGGCGGGCCCCAATCCTGTTCCAGTGCTTTGCGCAACGCACCGACATGCCGCATGCCGATACGGTTTTCCAATTCGCGTTCCAACTTGGCCAAAATCGTCATGGCGGCATCGCGGATATCCTGCGACTGCTCAGAGAAGGTCACGATCTGCGCGCGCTTATCGGTTTCATCAGCTTTGATGGTAATCAGCCCGCGCTTTTTCATCGAGGCCAACATCTGGCTCATGGCCTGACGGCTCACACCCAGGTTGGTCGCCAGTTGCGCCGCGCGGTGCTCGCCCATGGCGATGTTTAATAGGATCAGCGACTTGGCGCGCGTCAGGGTTTTGAAACCCTTCTTTTTCAGGCGAGCCTGCAGGGCGTTATCAAACCAATACACGCCCATCAGCAGCTGAACGTGAAGTTTCCAGTTTTTCGCCATAAGCCCAGGACCGCGCCAGTTTAAAGACGCCTCTTCAATAGGGCCAAGGCGGTCCGGCGTCAAACGGCGGTCACCGCCCCTACGTCGCCTTGGGTTTCGGCATTTTCTTTGGGCCCGCAAAGCCGAACAGCCAGCTGGCCACCCGGCGCATCTGGATTTCCTCAGCCCCTTCCGTGATGCGGTAGCGCCGGTGGTGCCGGTAAATGTGCTCAAAAGGTTTATGCCGCGAATAGCCGATGCCGCCGTGGACTTGCATGGCGCGGTCGGCAGCGTCGCATACCAAGCGATTGGCCCAGTAGTTGCACATGGAGACTTTGTCCGACAAATGCAGCGCCACCTCGGGCTTGGACATGCGGTCCATCTCCCAGGCTGTTTTATATATAAGCAGGCGCAGCATCTCGACCTGGGTGGCCAGTTCCACCAACGGCCATTGGATCGCCTGGTTCTTAGCCAACGCTTCGCCAAAGGGCTTGCGGTCGCGGGCGTATTGCACGGCCTCGGTGATGCAATACTGCGCGGCCCCCAGGCTTGAGGCAGCTTGGCGAATACGATTCTCGTGCACGAAGTGCTGCGCCAGATCCAAGCCCTTGTCGGGCGCGCCCAGAATTGCATCAGCAGGCACCCAGACATTGTTGAGCGTCAGCCGTGGGTGGTCCGTGGGCATGTTGAACGTCCACAGGTATTCCTCGATCACCAAACCCGGGGTGGAGTTGGGCACGATGAAACACGTAATCCCCTTTGCATCCCCCGCCTGACCCGATGTGCGCGCAAACAACAGGCAATGTGTGGCGATATGCATGTTGGTGATCCACATCTTCTCACCATCTATGCGCCACCCGGGCCGGCCATCGCGGGTTTCGGGAGCCGCTTTGGTTTCCATATGCGTTGCGTCTGAACCATGATCCGGCTCGGTCAGCCCAAATGCATAAGCGCGCCGGCCATCAATACCGCTGTCGATAAAGTCCGCGCGCTGCTGCGCCGTGCCGAAATCACGGAACATCAGCACAATGGGAAAATTGCCAACAATGGAATGCTCATTCTGCAAATCGTTGTGCAGGCCCAGGCCTTTCGCCGCCAAGTGTTCGCGGATAACCGCCATGCCAAGGTTGGTGCCGTCCTTACCGCCGTATTCTTTTGGTAGCGCATAGCGTAAATGCCCAGCGTTGTCGGCGCGCTTTTTGGCTTCGGTCAGCAGCCGCTCCCAGTCGTGGCGCGGTAATCCGCCGCGCTCAAAATCGGTGCGGGCCCACTCGCGACGATGATCGAAAAAACGGATATTATCGTCGACCTTCTCCAGCGGCTTGATCTCAGCGTCGATAAAACGATCAAGCACGCCTAAATAGTCGCGCAAATCCTGGGGAAGATCAAAATCCATTTTGCCCGTATCCCTAACCGCACCGCCTTTAGCCACGCAGTGATTTCAATGCCGCCGCCACTTGCGCAACACGGTGCCCCTGAAAGCGCGCCGCACTAAGATCATCGGGTGTCGGCGCATCGCCCTTCACACCCGACACAGATGATGCACCATACGGCGTACCAGCCTTGAACATCACCGGGTCAGCATAACCCGGCGGCACAATCACCATACCAAAATGCGCTAAAGGAACGAACATCGTAACCAGAGTGGCTTCGTTGCCGCCATGAAACGATGACGTTGACGTAAAGACCGAACCGGCTTTTAAATTCAGGCGTCCCCGCGCCCATAGTCCGCCCAAGCTGTCGATGTAGGCTTTCAGTTCCGAACTGACCAAGCCAAAGCGCGTTGGCGTGCCGAAAATAATAGCGTCGGCCCATTTAGCATCTTCTTCTGTCGGCGCCTCGTACAGCGCATTCATGCGGGCCGCGTGTTCGCTCCACCCCGGCGCCTGCTTCATAACCTCTTCGCCCACAACCTCGCGGGCGCGGCGCAAACGCACCCCGCCACCGCCCGCCATAGCGCCATCCGCCACGGCATTGGCCAAGGTTTCAATGCTGCCGGTGCGGGAATAGAATGCGATCAGAATGTTTGTCATGATATTTTTTTGCCGTTAATGCAGTTTTACTTTGAGCTTCTTAAAGCCCATCACAAAGTTACTGCCCATGTAGATGGGTTCTTCAACGGCTTCTATATTTGGGAAACGCTGCAACAGTCGTGATAAAATGGACCTAATCTGCATCGCAGCTGGTTTTGCGCCCAAACAATGATGAATACCGATGCCGAACGCCAAATGCTTCTTTGCATTCTCACGGGTAAGATCCAGCTGGTGCGGGTTGCTGAATACCGCAGGATCGCGATTGGCTGCGCCATACAACATCACGACACGTTCGCCCGCTTTGATGACCTGGCCACCTACAACCACATCCTCAAGCGCAGTGCGCATCATTTGAATCACTGGCGTGATATGACGCACAAACTCATCTACGGTTTCCGGCAGCTTTTCAGGGAAACTGTTAAGGTAGCTGCGGGCATCTCGGTTATTCGTAAGCGCCCAAATAGATCCTGTTAATGAGTTCCGGGTTGTCTCGTTGCCAGCGGCTAGCAAAGTCATGCAAAAACCGTCGCGCGTTGCATCGTCGATGGACTTTCCATCTATCTCGGCACAAGCCACAGTCGTCAGCAGATCGTTTTGTGGATCTGCCTTACGTTTTTGCAGCAACCATCGACTATACGAAAAAACTTCTTGGAAGGCGGCGTTAGTTTGCTCCAGGGTTGGCGAGTATTCAGGATCATCTGTTCCGACCAGCCGATTTGTCCACTCAAAGACCTTATCTTCGTCTTCTTGTGGAACGCCTAGAATACGACAAATTGCTTTGATAGGTATTATAGCCGCGACATTCTCAACAAACTCAATCGTCTCGCCTGCACATAGCGAGCCGATCAATTCATCTGTATGAATTTCTAACGCCTGCTCTAAGTTCTTCAACGCCGACGGCATAAATGATGGATTAAGCAGCTTACGAAAATCCATATGTTTTGGTGGATCAAGAGCCAAGATCGTATTGGCAAGACTGGCGCGCACCTCGGGCGCAAGATCGAGTTTACGATCGGTCGGCAGACGAAATCCGCGCGCCGATGAAAACTGCGTATTGTTGCGCGACACTGCAACAACATCGTCATAGCGCGTCAACACCCAGAACGACGGCTGCTTGTCGCTGCCGGGGTGGAAGTAGACAGGGGCCTCAGCACGCAAGGCATCGTAGACGGCATGGGGATGACCAGAACAGAACGTCAAAGGATCTAGCAAGTTGATTGACGCCGCCATGCGCAGCCGCCCCCGGTCCCAGCCATTTTGATAGCACTGCATGTTTAGTCAGGCAGAATATTTAGTCAATATTCTTAACATTTTTTTTCGTGATGTTAAGCTGGTCCTCTGACCTGGGAGGCCCCATGACCGACACCGCAGCTATGCTGGCGCTGGCCGAACGTTTGTGCACCGCAATCGAAACCGCCGATGTTGCCACACTGAAAAAGCTTTATGCGCCCAACGCCGAAATTTGGATGAACACCACCAACCGCGCCATGCCGGCCCGGGATGTCACGGCCTTTCTGCCGCACCTCGCGAAAAAAGTTGCGAACCGGCGTTATGTAGACCGGCAGGTGCGAGCCTTTGACGACGGGTTTGTGCAGCGCCACCGCCTGATCGGCACACGCAATGACGGCGCGACGGTCAGTGTTCTGGCCTGTATCGTCTGCACAGTCGAAAACGGGCTGGTCACACGGGTTGAGGAGTATTGTGACTCAGCTCAGCTTAAGAGTTTTCTTGGGTAAGGGCTGCTTGCAACTGCAGACGCACTCAGCGGACATGGGGCGAACCATAAGAGTCCGGCACAGTTAGGCAGATCAGCAAGCACGCAAAGATATCTATAGGCCGCGCATTTTCACCCCCACATAAACAACCAATGATGCGCCTATAAGGTGCTCCGCGCGCATCAAGCGCAGGCATCCAGAACACCACGAAATTCTCCTCCACGCCGTACCTCTTTTTTGTCAGAATAGGTGCCTGAGAAGGATCGCAGGTCTTAGATTTCTGCGTCATTGGGTCGCCCTTTATGTGAGGAATCATGAATGCGTAATGCCTCTAAGCACGTCGCAGGTCTGCGCAAACGTATTGCGCGTCAGTTACTCTGCGCGGCCCTCGCAGCGTGGCCCTCCATCGCGGCCGCAGACTCAATGAAAGAGGCCGTGGCAGAAGATGTCCGGGGGTTAATGCCGCTGTACCGCGACCTTCACGCAAGCCCTGAACTCAGCATGAAAGAGGTAAAGACGGCCGCGAAACTTGCCGTCGAGGTGCGGAAGTTCGGTTTTAAGGTTACTGAAAAGGTTGGCGTGACGGGCGTTGTTGCCGTCATGGAGAATGGACCCGGCCCCGTGCTGCTGATTCGGGCCGACATGGATGGGCTTCCCGTTGTCGAGCAAACCGGCCTGCCTTATTCCAGTAAGGTAAAGGGCGTGAGTGCCACGGGCATTGAAACAAGCGTTATGCATGCCTGCGGACACGACACACACATGACAGCCTGGATCGCTACCGCCAAACGCTTGGCGGCCATGAAAGCGCAGTGGTCCGGAACACTGGTGATGATCCTTCAACCCGGCGAGGAAACCAGCGAAGGGGCTCGCGCGATGCTGGCAGATGGGCTTTTTTCACGCTTCCCGAAGCCGCAATACGCGCTTGCGTTCCACGACAGCGCATCGCTGCCGGCCGGCATGATCGGGTACACGTCCGGCCCAGCCGCAGCGACCGTGGATAGCGTTGATCTCGTAGTAAAGGGTGTGGGCGGGCACGGCGCAGTACCGCATGCGACCAAAGACCCCATTGTCGTGGCCGCGCGTATTGTCAGCACGCTGCAAACTCTGATCAGCCGCGAGCTTGACCCGCAAGATGCGGCCGTGGTGACCGTCGGCAGCTTCCAAGCCGGGGCCAAGCACAATGTCATCCCTGACGAGGCAAAACTGCTTCTGACGGTGCGCACTTATAATGACAAGGCACGCGAACTAATGCTGGGCGGCATTGCCCGCATCGCCAGAGGTGAGGCCATTGCAGCCGGCCTGCCTGAAGACAAAATGCCGGTGATGACGGTTGAGCGCGATTTGTCGACACCGGCTGCGATCAACACACCCGAATTCACGGCCCATATGGCCCAAGTCTTTGCCAAGCGCTTTGGCCAGGATCGTGTAACACCCGTACCGCCACCGATGGTGGGCGAAGATTTCGGCCGCTACCGCGAAACAGACCCCTCGATCCAAAGCCTGTTATTCTGGGTGGGCGGCGTACCCAAAACAAAATGGGATGCAGCCGGCGGCGATACGATGAAACTGCCCTCGCTTCACAGCCCCTTCTGGGCCCCGGAAGCCGAGACAGTGATTGCGACCGCCACGGAAGCCATGATCACGGCAACACTGGATATTCTGAAAAAATAGCGCGCGTGGTTAAGATAACGCCAGCGCGGCAAACCGGATCGGCTTCTAACGAAGATCGAGAACAATTTTGCCGCGCGCCGCACGGCTTTCACAAAACTCGTGAGCGTCAGCGATCTGGGCCAGAGGATAAACCCGGTCAACCACCGGCTTAATGCTACCTTGGTCGATCAGTTGGCCGATCTCGGCCAATGCGGCGCCATTGGGTTGCATAAAGCTCCAGTAGTAGTGCCGCCCCAGGGCTTGTTGCTGCGCCACGCGCGTCTGGCGCAAGGCTTCGGCCTTACGCATACCTTCGTCCAGGCCAAATTCGTCGGCGAGTTTAACTTTGGGCGATACGATGGTGACGTAGCTGGCCCCGGCGCCGACCTTCAATGTGGCCAGCAGTTCGTCTTCCATGTCGAAGGCCGAATCAAAAACGACGTCGTAATCCTTCAAAACCTCTGAAATTTTTGTTTTGGTATAATCAACAACGCTGTCTGCCCCCAGGGCTTTTACAAAATCCACGTTACGCGTGCTGCAGGTTGACGCCACGTGTGCGCCCCAGGCCTTCATCAGTTGAATGGCGAAACTGCCCACCCCGCCGGCCCCACGCGCAATCAGAATGCGCTTCTGCGATGCTGTCTGCTTGGTTACGCCAGCCTGATCCACCAGCGCGCTCCAGGTCGTCATGGCGACGAAGGGCACTGCGGCAGCCTGGATATAGTCCAGCGAGGCCGGCATCGGCGCCGTTTCGGCGGCATCCACACATATATATTCGGCGATGGCGGCCCGCGTCGGCGCGGTAAAGACACGATCACCAGGCCGAAAGCGGCTCACCTCAGCCCCGACAGCGACCACAACACCAGCAGCATCGCGGCCAAGCCGCATGGGAAAGGGGTTTGGCCCCACCTGGCCCTTGGTGCGGAACACGTCCTTGCCATAGCCGCTGCGGATTGCGCAATCGACCGGATTTACAGACGCCGCCCTCACGTTAATCAGCACTTCGTGCGGCAATGGCGTTGGAACCGGCGCAGACGTCACAAGTTCCAAAACGTCTTTGGCCGATCCGTACCGATTAAACTCAACAGTTCGCATAACGTCAGGAATGCCGGAGCCGGGCTTTAAACTCATGTGCGCAACATGTCCCACCAGCTCATCCCTTCCGGCAACTTTGGCCGCTTGACGATGTCCTTAAACGGAACACCGGCCTTGTGCTTGGCAATCATCTCTTCGGGATCAAAAATAATCCCCATGGGGTTCTCTTCGTAAGCGCCGGTTGCGAAAAACGCCTGGATTTCCTCGGCACTGTCGAAATTATCGATCATCAGCTCGACGCGATTGCCATCGGGGTCTTTGTAGTACATCGACGTCGAGGGACCATGAATGATGGTCCAGAACGGCATGATCCCCAGCGCTTCCAAACGTTTATAGGTGTCCAGCAGTTCGCCCAGCGTTGTGAAGCTGAAGGAGATATGATCGAGGCCAGTCGATTTTTCCGGCGGAGGCTGAAGATCCGGCATTTGGATGATCGCAAGGCGATGGTGTTCTTCGTCGTAGGTGATGAACCCCATACTCTCGTTACGAAAAGCCACCTCGGCTTCCAGGAGCTTGCCGTAGTAATCCAGCATGGCATCAAGCTGTTTTGTGCGGATCGCAACGTGACCTAATTTCACAGGCGCGATCTTGCCGCGCGCGCGCGCCGGTTTCGGCATGCCGGAGTACTGGGTCACGGCAGAGCACTCCAAAATTTTGTATCACGCGCCATGGCTCTAACTACACAGGTTCGGCAATAACGAGATTGTTGATCGCGCCAAGGTTCTCGATCTCTACTTTCACGCGCTGGCCGGCCTTCAAGAAATTCGGCGGCTTCATCATGGCGCCGATGCCGCTGGGCGTTCCCGTGGCCAGGATATCGCCGGGCTCCAACGTAAAGACCGTCGTCAGTTCCTCGATCATCTGGCCAAGGGTGTAAACAAAGTCGTTGGTGTTGCCGTCCTGGCGCAGATCATCATCCACCCACGTCCGGATACGCAAGTTACCGGGATCGCCCGCTTCATCCGGCGTCGTCAGCCAGGGGCCGGTCGGGCCATGGGTGTCGAACGATTTGCCCAGTTGCGCTGTTGGTGCGCGCATCTGCCAGTCGCGCACGCTAACGTCATTGCAAACCATGAAGCCGGCAATAACCTTATGCGCATCGGCGGCCTTCACGTGTCGGCAGCGCGTACCGATCACCATCGCCATTTCCCCTTCGTAATCCAGTTGGGATGACACGCGTGGCAGGTGGATAGGATCAGTCGGGCCGACAATGCACGTTACTTGTTTATTGAACCACACCTGGTTGGGTGTAAGGGGGATCGGCATACCGCTTTTGCGTATTTCTTCTACGTGCGTTTTGAAGCTTAAGCCCAGACCCAGGAACTTACGCGGGTTCGGCAAAGGCGCTTCCAGCCGAACTTTATCGAGCCCGATACGCCCCGTTGCGCTGGATTTTGCTTGGGCAGCGGCCGCCAATGCCTCGGGGCCGGCGGCCAGAAAGGCCGTCATGTCGACCGGAAGCTGCGGTGCCGCAACGGCAAGGTCGATGATTTGATCGCCATCAACGACACCTAAGCGGCGGCCCTGACGGTCAGAGAACGATGCAAGCTTCATGACTTGGCCCCATGAGCAGGCGGCGCCCCGTCGCGAAACGCCACATGCAGTCGGCGCTCGACAAACCGCCAAACACCGTCGCCGCCCTTTTCTACCACATCAAGAGAGTCGCCAATCATCAGGCCCAGCGGTGCAGCCGGAGGCCCCTGCTGCCCAAGATGCGTTTGAACAATCATGTCGGCACGCACGCGTGTGGCCCCATCTGGCGTCAGGCGCAGATTGCTCCACTGGTGGCGCGAGAGGATTGTTTTATCCGCATCGCGCTTCAAAAAATGCGCTGCAATCTGGGCACGGCCCTCAAGAGTGAACATCGGCGTAATGACGCGCCCCTGCTCGATGAACAACTCTGCCACCGTTGCCGCCTGGCCGTGATCGACCCGCCAGCAAAATTCGGTCAGCAGACTCTCAATCGCTGCCCGTGCCGTTGCGTCAATCGCATTTTGTGAGCCAGACATGCCCCCACACCCATCACGCTAGAAATTATACCGCAGGCTTACGCCATAGGTCCTGGGGTCGTTGATCAAGCCCAGCCGGATCTTATCGGTGTCATACTTCGCGACCGGGCCGCCGCCGCGGTAATACAGTTTGTTGGTCACGTTATTGACCCAAGCCGACAACGCCCAATCCGCTTCGTACGCTTCCCACGTCACGCGCACATCGCCTTTGGTGTAGGCATTGGCCCATAGTGTGTTGAACTCGGTGATGACTTCGTCGACGGCAACAATGTCGCCATGCAGAACCAAAGTGCCGTACTGGCCAACCGGCAAGCGGTAATCAGCCATCAGGCTCAGGTTATGCTTGGGGATCCCGCCGATCCGCTTGCCCGAACGGTCAAAGGTATGGGCGGCATCGGTAAACCCGGGCTGTTGCGAGATGAAGTTTTTGTATGTCGGGTCGATAAACGAGGCCCCCGCACGCAACGTCAACTCATCGGTTACGAGTGCAGCGATTTCAAGCTCGATCCCCTTACTTTTCGCGCTTGCTGTGCTGGTGGTAGGGGCGCCGTTGATGTCGAAGGTTTGCAGCTGAAGGTTCTTGTAATCGCTATTGAACACGGATGCGTTCAGCCGCAGGCGGCGGTCCAACATTTCGCCTTTGAAGCCAACTTCGTAGTTCACGACGTCTTCAGGCGAAAATTCGCGAGCTGGCGGTGCGGGTGGCTGACCTTGGAAGCCACCGCTTTTGAAGCCCTTGGCAACGCTGGCGTAGACAATAATGTCTTCCGCCAACTGGATATCAAGAACGCCGCGCGGCGAGACACGATCCCAGCGCTTTTGGGCGCTGGTTGTGAAGTTCGCGGTGATGAACGGCGTGATCATGCCCGTCGCTGCAATACCCGGAATACGGGTTGCCACGCCGACAACGTTAAATTTCTTCTGCTCGGATGTATAACGCAAGCCGCCCGTCAGGCTGACGTTATCCAGAATGCGGTATTTCATTTCACCGAACGCGGCGACAGCATCGGTGTTGATGCTTTGTGTGAAAAACGCGATCCCGCTGAACGGCGCGATGTTGCGATACGTATCGGCCTGCTTCGTGCCTTCTTCGTGGAACGCATAGGCGCCCAAGGTCCAAGATAAGCGGTTTTCCGACCCAGGCTCGTTCGGTGCTGTCGAGACCAGACGGATTTCCTGGCTTCCCGACCACGTATCTTCAGCCGTGGTGCCATACGACGTAATTTCGCGGGCACGGCCGTTATCTTCCTGACTGTAGCTTTCTTCCGAGCGCGCACCGGTGACCGAGATAATGTCGAACGATTCGGTGGCGTATTTCACATTCAGCGTGCCGCCGTACGTTTCAATGCCTTGACGGCCATTGATTGCGGAGCGCGCCGTGCGAACATCAGTTTCCTGCGTCGGCGGCGTCACGCCGGGGCGCAGCGCGCCCGTGACCGGATTGTTGGTGAAGAAGATATAGCGCAGCCCCGGCACGTCCGAGATGATGCTTTTCAAAACGCCGTTCTGCTTACTCTTGGCCCAGTCACCGATCATGCCAATCGTTAGTGCATCGGAGGGTGTGAACTTCAACGTCCCGCGTACGGCACGGACATTGATGTCGTTCGCGCGCTGACCCGTTGTAAGGTTGCGATAAAGCCCATCGCGGTCATCGGTCATGAACGCGATGCGGCCGTAAGCTTTGTCTTCCACGAACGGTCCGCTAACGGCACCCTTCAGAGTCACGCGCCCGAAGCTACCGCCGGCAATTTCGCCGTAGCCCGACAGTTCTTCGGTCGGCTGGCGGGTAATGACGTTGATGGCGCCAGCCGTTGCGTTTTTGCCGTAAAGCGTGCCCTGCGGACCGCGCAGAACTTCAATACGCTGCGTATCGTACAATGCAAGGTTCGCCGCCGACTGGCGCGGAATGTAAACTTCGTTCAGAAAAATCGCGACGCCGGGATCGGCGCTCAAGTCTTCGCTGGTACGCCCGATGCCGCGAATAGTGTACTTTTCTGAGCCCACGGCCTCGGCATAAATGTGCAGGCTCGGGGTGAACTGCGACAGCCCTTCCGTCGAGCCGATATTCAGGGTTTCAAGGGTTTTGCCATCAATCGCCGTGATCGACACCGGCACGGTGTTTAAGTTTTCTTCACGGCGCATCGCCGTTACTACAATTTCTTCAAGCACCGCTGGCGCGCCTTGGCCGTATGCCGCAAGCGGCACCAGTGTTGTTGCGACTGTTGTCGCAGCACTACAGAACAACACCGCGCGATTGAAAATTGCCATCTCGACCTCCCGCCTTGTCACTGATTGCGCTCGTGGCCGCCTCAACGGTTCACAGCGCAACCATGCCCCTCCCCAGAGGCCGTCTTACGCTAAGTCGATTGTCGACAATGTGCAAGTGGAAAGTCAGGCGACCGAAAAGGCCTGCATCAGCGCTGTGAGATCACGTTCCCTGTAACCGGCGCGCCCTGCTTTGCGGTAGGCGCTGGCGGCGGCCGACAGCACAGGAAGCTCAGCGTGTAAATCCGAAGCCGCTTTCAGCGCCAGCTCGGCATCTTTCAGCATGGTGTAGATCTGCCCCAGGGGCGCCAGGTCAGCACCCGCAAAACGCGGCGCAAACAGCTGAAATAGCGTTGAATCAGCCCATCCGCCTTGCAGTGCGCCTGCAAGTTTCTGAGCATCCAACCCTGAACGCATCGCCAAATGAACCGCCTCCGCCACGGCGGCAATCTGGCTCGCGACAATTGTTTGATTGCAAAGCTTGGCCACTAGGCCCGCACCCACAGGCCCAAAATGCGTTACACGCCGCGCCATCACATTCAGGAGAGGCGTCGCGCGCTCAAGATCGGAGACAGCGCCACCGCACATGATCGCCAAGGTTCCGGCTTCGGCGCCGCCAATACTCCCAGATACGGGTGCATCAAGCCATGTGCCGCGCCCCGCATTGCGTAACCGCGCATCGGCACTGCGAGCCAGCGCCGGCGCAACTGTTGAAAAATCGACAAAACAAGCATTCGGCGCAGCCCCCGTGGCTGCCCCTTTCGCGCCGAACACAACATCTTCGACCACAGCACCATCAAGCAGGCACATGAAAATGAACTCGGCATCACGGACGGCATCGACCAGGCTGTCGGCAATGCGTGCGCGTCCGACAAAGGGCTTTGTTTTATCTGGGCTGCGATTCCATAGGGCAAGATCGTAGCCGGCATTGATGAGCCGCCAGGCCATACGCGCGCCCATTTCGCCCAAACCTAGGAACGCTGCCCTTGTCTTCGCCGTTTCGCTTGTCATGACGCGAGGCCCCTTACCACTGATCGACGCCGGTATGAGTCACGGCCCCAAGGTGAGCTGAACCGACACTGGCCGCGTATTTTTCCATCAAACCGCCTCGATATGTTTGTGCCTTAGGCTGCCATGCGGCGCGGCGCGCGGCCAACTCCGCCGGTGAAAGCAACACGTCCATCGTTCCGGCTACGGTATCAATGCTGATGCGATCGCCGTCGCGCACCAATGCCAAGGGCCCACCCACGGCAGCTTCCGGCGAAACGTGCCCGATACAAAGCCCGCGGGTCGCGCCGGAGAAGCGCCCATCCGTAACCAGCGCCACGCGCTCGCCACGGCCTTGGCCATAAATCAGCGCGGTCACACCCAGCATTTCACGCATGCCCGGACCACCCTTTGGGCCTTCGTTGCGAATCACCAACACGCTGCCATCAACATAAGCGCCTGCGCGCACGGCCTGCACCGCCAATTCTTCCGACTCAAATACATGCGCAGGGCCTGTAAACACTGTGCCCGATAAACCTGCGACTTTGACGATTGCGCCATCGGGGCAAAGCGAGCCCTTCAAGACGACCAGCCCCCCAGCGTCAGACAACGGCGCCGCAACAGCGCGAACAACGCGCCCATCAGGCATAGGTGTTTCCGCCAAAGCTTGCGCGAGTGTGCGTCCATTAACGGTTAGGCAATCGCCATGCAGGTGCCCGCCCCGCAGCAAAGCAGCCAGCACAACCGGCACGCCGCCCACTTCGTTGAGATGGTAAGCCAGATAACGCCCGCCGGGCTTCATGTCTGCAATTAAAGGCGTGCGTTTGAAAATGCGGCCAATGTCGGTGAGATCAAACGCAATCCCCGCCTCATGCGCAATGGCAGACAAGTGCAATGCGGCATTGGTTGATCCGCCTGTGGCCGCCACAGTCATGACTGCGTTTTCGAGGCTTTTGCGTGTTACAAGGTCGCGCGGCAAGGGGCCGGCATTCATGACGTTGTGCATTAATGTTGCCCCTGCCTTTTGCGCGATGGTCATGCGCCGCTCATCGACTGCCGGAAGCGTCGACGACCCCAGCAATGCCAATCCTAACGTCTCGGCCACCATGCCCATTGTATTGGCGGTAAACTGCCCCGGGCATGACCCTGGTGTTGGCACGGCGGCGCGCTCGATTTCGGCAAGGCGCTCAGGCGTCACCAAGCCCGCATAAGCAGCACCGACACCTTCATAAACATCAAGGATGGTGACATCGGCGCCATTGACGCGACCTGGTAACGTGCTGCCGCCATACAAGAATATTGACGGCACGTTCAGCCGAACCATCGCCATCATCGTACCAGGCAGAGTCTTATCGCAGCCCGCAACACCTAGAACTGCGTCATAGGCGTGACCGCGCACCACGGCTTCTATGCTGTCGGCGACGAGTTCACGCGACATCAATGAAAACCGCATACCCGCATGATTCATCGACATACTGTCCGCAACGGACGCAACACCGAAGCGCCGGGCGATCCCACTCGCACTCTGGATCGCATCGGCCGCAACATCGGCAGAGCGCCCCAGGATCATGTTGCAAGGTGTGTTCTCAGCTGCGGCCGACGCAATGCCGACAAACGGCTTCTCAAAGTCCGCATCGGATAATCCCATGCCGCGCAAGAATGCCCGGTGTGGCGCGCGGTCTATGCCTTCGACCGTCACACGCGAACGCCAGGCTGGATTTTTGCGCTCCTCACCTGTGCTTGGCATTGGCTCCTCCCCCGCTTCATCACGCTTCGCTTCATCAGGCACGCTATCTCTGGATCGTGATCGCGGCCTTACGATCTTAAGCCGCGCGATCTCTGGCATCATGATGACTTGCTCAAGCACGCAAGCTTTTCATTTTGCAGCGCGGCAACACGACCCCGTGATAGAGTCTTCATTTTGTCGACAATATACATTATGAGGGATGATGACCACACACGATCCGCTGGCAGATGCTGGCCGCCGGCAGATACTGGCCTTTACGGTGTGATCACGGCTGGGGAGCCCGAGGGAGGGACAAATGTCATCACGCCAAACTGTCGATGTGGCGGCGGCCATAGATGCTGCGCCCTTGAGCAGATTTCAGATCAAGACGATTGCGCTGTGCTTCATCCTGGCCATGGTCGACGGCTTCGACACGCAGTCGATTGCTTTCGTGGCGCCGGCAATCGCTGAAATCTGGCAAACGCCGTTCTCCGAGTTCGGGCCGGTGTTCGGCCTAGGCCTGCTGGGATCCACCATCGGCACATTGGCTTTCGGTCTGTCGGGCGACCGCCATGGCCGCAAAATGGCAGTGCTGATGTCGGTCGTGATTTTCGGGATCGGTTCGCTGACCACAATCTGGGCGACATCACTGCAAGAACTGATGGTGCTGCGCTTTTTCACCGGCATTGGGTTGGGGGGCGCACTGCCGAATATCATTGCGCTGGCATCGGAGTACGCCCCACGTCAACGCCGCGCCTCGTTGGTGACCATGATGTTTTGCGGGTTCCCCCTGGGTGCGGTTGCGGGCGGTATCATCAGCGCCAAATTGATCCCGGCTTTTGGGTGGGAATCGGTTTTTATCCTGGGCGCTGTACTGGCCCTGGCCGTCGTGCCGATTGTCGGCATTGCACTACCGGAATCGATCCGCATTCTGGCAAGCCGCCCCACTGAGACCGAACGCGCGGCCGCTATCATGCGGCAGATTTCGCCATCCCTTCCGGCAGGCCCAGACGTTACATACACCTTGTCGGAAACGGCCTATCCCAACGCCTCGGTGAAGCACCTGTTCACCGAAAACCGTGGCGCCGGCACGGTTTGCCTTTGGGTCATGTTCTTCATGACGCTGCTGCTATCGTATTTCCTGGTGAATTGGCTGCCGCTTGTGCTGCGTCAGGCGGGATTCCCGCTGGAGAAAGCTGTTCTGGGCACGGTTGTGTTGAATGCCGGCGGCATTGTCGGCTGCATCGTGCTGGGACGGTTGATTGACCGGCATGGCGCTTACAAAATCATCGCCCCGGCATACGTGCTTGGCGCGTTTTTCATCGCCGGGATCGGAATGACAGCCACCGCACCCAGCGCAACGATGGCGGTGATTTTCATGGCCGGGTTCTTTGCCATTGGCGCACAGTTCAGCGCCGTGGCACTGGCATCATCTTACTACGCGACATCTATCCGCGCGACCGGCGTGGGCTGGTCCATGGGTGTCGGCCGGGTTGGATCGATGATTGGGCCCGTTGTTGGGGGAGTGTTGGTCGGGGCAGGCTTGAGCATGCAGGGCTTGTTCCTCATGGCGGCCATGACGCCTGTGCTTGCCGGGACGGCGGTGTTCCTGATGTCGCGGTTTAACCCGACCGCCAAAGATTCAAGCGGCGACGCAGAGCGCGCGCCGCAGCCACAACATTAATTGAGGGGCTTTCTTATGGATATCACACGGCGCACTCTTCTTTCGGCCTCATCCGGTTTCCTGGCGGCGTCGCTGGGAGGCGCGTCTTCTCTGCTTGCGCAACCGGCCCCCGCAGCGCTGGGGCGAGACCGCTTGGTTCTGCTGGGAACGAAGGGCGGCCCCTCTGTGTGGAACGATCTCCAAACGCCGTCTTGCAACATGATTGTCTATGACGGCGTACCGTACGTAATTGACGCCGGCTACGGCGTCACGCAGCGGCTGCTGAAGGCCAAGGTCTCGCTCGCCACATTAAAGCATATCTTCATCACGCATCATCATTCAGACCACAACCTTGAGCTTGGGGTGCTGATGTATAATGCCTGGGTGAACGGGTTGGAGAAAAACGTCGACGTTTATGGCCCGCCCGGTATCGACAACCTCATCTCGTCGTTCTGGGAGTCGAACCGGATTGATATCGACACCCGTATTGTCGATGAGGGCCGCCCTGATGTGCGCAAACTGGTCACACCCAAAACCTACGGTCCTGGCGTTGTGATGTCGGTACCCGGCGTAAAAGTGTCGGCGCTGCGCAATGTTCACCCGCCGATGGATGACAGCTTTGCCTTGAAGTTTGAGTTGGGGTCAAAGACCATCGTGTTTTCGGGTGATACGGCCTACTTCCCGCCGCTGGCCGACTTCGCCAAAGGTGCTGATATCCTGGTGCATGAGGTCATGTATGGCCCCGCCATCGAGAATCGCGAAAAGCTCAATCCCAACGCCCCCGCCATCGTGTCGCACCTGAAGGCTGCGCACACCTTGGCCGAGGATGTTGGCCGGATCGCGACAAAGGCTAAGGTTAAGAAGCTGGTGCTGAACCACTTCGTGCCCCCCATGAACCCAGAGCTCACGCCCGAGGTCTGGACCAAAGCCGTCGCCAGCACCTATGCGGGGGATATTGTTGTGGGCCGCGACCTGATGGAAATCCCGCTGGCCCCATAGACCCTTGAGTGCGAACGCGGACCTCGCTCTTGGCAATGGATTTTTTGATCCACTTCCTGCAACAATAGTCCTTTCCCCGATGGCCCGTCTGGACTCATCGGGGTGCGGCACACCGGTTGCCAAGGCCAAAATAGTCTGCGTTTCAGTTAGGTTTAACGTGAGCCCAAAAGCAAATCAGAGCGATAGCTTAATTCCGCGCCGTTCGCTGCAATCGGAAGTCGTGACACGTCTGCGCGATGAGATTGTCGCCGGAAAGCTGGGCCCCGGCGTCAGGCTGCAAGAACAGGCCTTGTGCGACAGGTTTGGAATTTCCAGATCCCCATTGCGCGAAGCATTTAATGTGTTGGCCAGCGAAGATTTGATTGTCTTGCTGCCGAATAAAGGCGCCATGGTGACCGCGCCGACGCTTGAGTCCGCCGAACAGCATTTTGATCTTCTGGTGATGCTGGAATGCCGGGCCATTGAACTGGCTTGCGGCAACGCTTCAGACGAGCAGTTGGATGAAATCCTTAAACTTCATCAGCGCATGCGCAAGGTTTCGCAAGGCGACCCAGGTAAAGTCTATTTTGAACTGAACAATCGCTTGCACCGCGCGATTGTGGTTGCCAGCAACAATGATGTTCTGGCCCGGCATCATCAAATGGTGGTGCGCCAGGTTATCCGCATTCAAAATCTCTACGGCATTACGGGGGAAAACCCCAAGGACTCAATCGAACAGCACGAACGCTTTGTCCGTGCCCTGACAAAGCGTGACAAGGCAAAAGCCTTAACCGAGTTTCGCAAGCACTTAGGCACAGCCGATAAGATGCTGCATGCGCGCCTGCGCACGGAAGACTAGCGCCCTGGTTAAAGTACGCTTCACCACGCACTTAAGCCTATTGCAGCGTAATCTCATGATAGTTCACGAGATTTGCGTCTTCCCGGTAGTTCTTCACGCCGGGGCGAAGGCCTGTGAATTGCGGTGCATCAAACAGAAAGATCGCCGGCGCGTCTTCGCGAAAGCGCTCCATGATTTGCTGGCGTAAAACCACGGCTTGAGGTTCGTTCTCTTCCGTCAATGCGGCTTCGATCAGTGGCGTGACCGACGGATTGCAGTACCACACGGGCTCACGCAGGCACGAGTGCGTGCGCACGGCGCGAAGCCCATCAAGGGTGGGCCATGCCGGCCATTCAGCTGCGAATGTTTCAGCCTGCAATGTGCCGTTGCCGCGGCGCGTGAGAAATTCGGTGACCGGCAGTGTGACGATATCCATCTGAATGCCGACTGCACGCAAATCTTGCGCGACCTGCTGGAAGACCGCCGCATCGTTGGGTGCATAGCCCACGCTGGTTTCCATCTTGAACTTAAACCCTTTGGCAAATCCCGCTTCGGCCAGCAGTGCTTTGGCGCGCGCGGGGTCGTACGGATAGGGTTTCAGTGACGGGTTATAACCCAGCGTGGTTGACGTGACGGGCTGGCTTGGCACGCTTGTGGTTCCGGCCAGCAAACCATCAATGATGGCTTGCCGGTTAATCGCAAGGTTCGCGGCCTGACGCACGCGCTGGTCGGAAAATGGGCTGGGGTTTTTCAGGAAAAATGTAATGCCGGTCACAGAGTTTGTAATAGTCACCACGGCGATCTGGCCATTGTCTTGAAGCGTCTTTAGATCGTCCGGACCCAGATCGTAAGCAACATCGAACACGCCGGACATCAAGCCCGACACACGCGACGTGGGGGCCGGTACCACGCTAAACTCAAGACCCGCTAATTTTGGTTTACGCCATGATTGCGTGAACGCCGACAACGACAGGGCCGTGGTTTTGCGCCCTGTTACTTTGAACGGACCGGTACCAACAGGCTCTTTTGCAAATCCGGCAACACCCAACCGCTCCCACTGCTTTGGCGCGGGGATGGGCAACGCCGCCACGATGCGCGGCAGCATCGGCACGGGAGTCGTGGTTGAAATTCTGACTGTGTTGTCGTCGATCGCTTCCGCCTTCGACAAGAACGGCATTTCACGCCATACGCCCTCAACCACCCCCTCAGGGGATTTGAGAAACGCAATGGCGGAAACGACCGCCGTTGCATCGAACGGCTCACCGTTTGAGAACGTGACCCCCTGGCGCAACGTAAACGTCCAGGCCAGTTTGCCGTCGCGCTGCCAATGGGTGGCAAGCCACGGCTGTAGATTCCCATCGTGATCAAAGCGCGTAAGTGTGTCGAAAATTGCCGTCGTCACATAAATGGACGGCGGCGCAATGGTGCGGAACGGATTGACCAGTGACTGCGGCAACGCTGGTGTTGCAACTCGCAACGTCTTCGATGGCTCTGGATCAGCGCACCATACCGGTGCGGCGAATGAAAGGGCCGCAAATGCCGCACTGACAAGCCACACGCAAATTTGCCGCATACCGTTTCCTTACGCTGT
>JAEUKL010000324.1 GCA_016793005.1 Rhodospirillaceae bacterium
GGCCAGAGCCATGCGCTGCTTGATGCCCAAGGGCAACTCGCCACAGTTCACATTCAAATAGGCTTCAAGCCCAAACTCGGCAACGATGTCGGCCATGCGGCCCTTCAGCGCCGCACCGCTCAGGCCATACACACCGCCGGCAAACGTCATGTTATGCGCAACAGTCAGATGCCCGACGTAAGCAAACTTTTGGGCCATGTAGCCGATCCGACCGCGAGCATCAGCGCGCGCCGTCGCCAGATCAAAGCCCGCCACCAGCGCCTTGCCTGAGGTCGGCGGAATCAAACCGCAGAGCATTTTGAATGTGGTTGATTTGCCGGCTCCATTGGGCCCCAACAAACCAAAGATTTCACCCTTCTGTACCGAGAAACTAAAACGGTCGACCGCCGCAAAATCACCAAAACGTTTCGACAGATCGTTAGTCTCGATAATCACGTCGCGCTGAAGTGCAGTCGCGTGATCTTCAATAGTCGCCGCGTCGAAGGCCACGGTAGGCGCAATCAGGTTTTGTTTTCGCATCGCCGCAAGATAGGCGTCTTCAAACTGTGGCGGGGTGCGCTCTACTGTCAGCTTGGCCAAACCCGGCAGCGCGCTTTTAGAAAGCTCAGGCTTAGTGTCGTCATGCGCAGTGACAATGCGCAAGTTACGTCCTTTGATCTGCGCATCCACGACATCCGGCAAACTCATGGCCGCGCGCTGCAAATCTCGCTTTCGACCCGCGCCCTGCCCCGCAGGTAGGGCTACACGCCAGGTTCGTTTCGCCACATGCCCGCTGATCTCGGCCGGCGGCCCCTGATCGAGAACGTGGCCCTGGTGCAGCAAAATGACGTGATCGCACCCGTCGGCTTCGTCCAGGTATGCCGTGCTCCACAACACCGCGATGCCGGTACCTTGCAGCGCCTTCACCATGGACCACAACTCGCGCCGCGAGACCGGATCAACGCCGACGCTGGGTTCATCCAGCAGCAGAATGTCAGGGGCCACAACCAGCGTACACGCCAGGCCCAGTTTCTGCTTCATGCCGCCCGACAGCTTTCCGGCCAAACGGTCAGCGAAGGGCCCTAAGTTGGTGAAGCGATTCAGCTCGGCGAAACGCTGCGCGCGTAAATCCGGCGAAAGCCCTTGCAGGTCCGCATACAGCGTCATGTTCTCCTGCACGCTTAAATCTTCGTAGAGCCCGAATTTCTGCGGCATGTAGGAAATGCGCGTATGCACGTTAGGGGACGCACCGGGCACCTGAACCTGCCCGGTATCCGCCTGCAACAACCCCGCGAGAACGCGGACCAGCGTGGTCTTACCCGCACCATCAGGCCCGACAAGGCCCGTGATTTTTCCCGGCACGATTTCGCCCGACACGCCCGAAAGCGCCGCAACGTCGCGCGTTTCGGTCTTGAAGGTCTTCGTAATGTCAGTGAAGCGAAGCCCCGCGGGCATGGTCGTGGCCTATTTTGCAACCGGTTCGGCCAAGGTCACCGTGACCGGCATGCCTTGGCGCAAGGCGCGGTCCGGATTGGCGACGATGATGCGCAGGCGATAAACTAAGTCCGTGCGCAGTTCCGGTGTTTCCACAGCCTTGGGCGTGAACTCAGCCGTGGGCGACACGAACCCTACTGTGCCGTCATACACTTTGCCGTCCTTGGCGTCGGTCGCGACACGCACTTTGGCGCCCGTAGGCACGCGGCCCAAATGCGCGCCGTCAATGTAGGTGCGCACCCACACCGGCGTCGTCAAAGATAACGTCAGCACCGGCGCGCTGGGCCCGACAACGGTGCCCGGTTCGCGAATACGCGTGAGGATCGTGCCGTCGTTCGGTGCTTTGATTTCAGTCTGCGACAATCTGTACTGGGCTTGATCGTAAGCAGCCTGCGCGGCGGCCGCTTGCGCTTTGGCGGCCACAACGTCCTCGCTGCGTGAGCCTTCGACCGCAAGATCCAGGGCCGATGTCCGCGCTGCCAATGTTGCGCGCGCAACCGTAACGTCACGCTCGGCATCGTCCAGAGCCTGCTTTGAGACCGCATCCTCGCGGATCAGTTCACGGCGGCGTTTGTATGAGGCCTCGGCATTGGCCAGTTGCGCACGGGCTTGCGCCACTTGCGCTCGCGCTGCGTCGATTTCTTTGCTACGGCTGCCGGCCACGGCCTTATCGGCGTTTGCCTGCGCCTGAGCCAAGGCTGCTGCGGCTTGTGCGGCGGCATATCTGTACGGGGTATCGTCCAGGCGCGCGATCACATCGCCCGTCTTCACCACGGCCCCCTCGTCCACCAGCACCTCGGCCAGTTTCCCATCGACCATGAATGCAAGGTCGACCTGGCGGATATCGACGTTGCCGTACATGGTTACGCTGTCACCAACCACGAAGCGTTGGTACCCAAACCACCCGATCAGGCCGAGCACGATGACGCTTCCAGCAATGATAAGGCGTTGTTTGACAGGCATGGCAGTCTCTCCGGCTTATTTTATTTTGGAGCCATAGGCGCGCATGAACATCTTCACAGCAGCAGCAACGCAGGCTTTGACGTCTTTGTCATAGGGCGGCTTGGACAGGCCCGCGACGGCGCGAATGTGCAATCGCCCGCGCATCATCATCAGGAAAAATTCTGCCGCTTGTTCAGGGTTGTCGATATCCAGATCACCGCTGGCGCTATGTTCCTTCAAGAACGCCGCAAGTGTTGCGATAGCAACTTTGGGCCCGTTCTCGAACCACATTTGCGCCAGTTCGGGGAACTGCTCGCCTTGTGCGACCATCAATCGATAAATTTTCAACGGCCCGGGCGACAACAACAGCGACAAGAAACTTTGTCCGAAGACCGTCAGTGCATCAGGTACGCTGACGTGCTTCTCGTCGGCTTCGCGCAGGGGCGTTGCCACCTGCACGATCTTGCTGGCAACGATGGCCTTGAACAGCCCGACTTTGTTGCCGAAGTGCGCATAGATCGTGGCCTTCGACGCATTGGCGCGCGCCGCCACGGCATCCAGGCTGCCAGCTTCGTAGCCGTTCTCTAAAAACACCTGTTCGGCTGCTTCTAGAATTGCGCGGATACGCGGCTCGCGCCGACGGCGGGTGGGCGGCAACTTCGACTTCACGGCTTTGGACGCGCGACTCTTCATAACTGTACTGTACGGTACAGTTTAGTATGAGTCGAGGCGCGCGGAACGGCGGTTTAGAGCCATTTGCCGCAATCGCCCCAGCCTGCGGAACGCAAAAAAGGCCCGGATTGCTCCGGGCCTTTCAGAACGACTTTAAAAAAATCGTCAGCGTTATTTTTTGCCGTTCAACAGCGCTTCTTTGCGCTCTTTGTATTCCTTCGACGAAATCTCACCGGCGCCGACCATCTTTTTCAGCTTCGCCAATTCCGCTTGCACTTGAGCCGACTGCGGCGCCTTGGCTTCGTCTGCTGCGTGAGCCACGACAACGGGGGCAACAGCAAGGCTGAGCACCAAGGCCAAAGACGTGAATGCTTTACGCGCGAACATGATTAGGTTTCCTTTATTGAAATAGCTTGAGTGGCGCTTGATATATTGGGTGAAGGCTTGGTTTTCACCGGTTTCTTGGTAACGAAGCGTAACGAAGGGTAACTGACCATTAAGCGGATAACTCTGCCTGTTGCTGAAACAAAAAAGCCCAGAAATGGAGCAGGACTGCGATCAAGCGTGACCGTTTGGCATCACATGATCATAGGGCCAATACAATCCATCTTATTCTCATTTACGTCTTTAACGCTGGGGTAGATCACATCAAAAAAGCCGCCCCGAGAGACTCGAGGCGGCTTCCGTGAGAGCACATAAGCTGATTGGGAGAGCGTTTTATGTGTTTTCGTTTTAGTACTTGGCGCCCACCGTGACGCCGAGGAAGCGGCCTTCACGCAACTGGACGCGGCGACCCGTGTCACCTGTGACGTAGGTGGACTGGAAGATCGTCTGCACGGCTTTGTTGTTGGTCAAGTTCTGACCCCACAGGCTGAGCTTATAGGTGCCGTCCTCGATACCGAGGGTGGCGTCGAGATTGGCGCGGGCGCCGACATAGCTGAGGTTCGGGCTATCCTGATAAGCCTTCGATTTCACATTGAAGGTAATGCCGCCAAAAGCATTCCAATCCGCCGACACCGGCGCATTGGCGTTCAACGCCAGGTTCAGACTGTGTTTGGGCTGGCGTGGGATTCGCTTGCCGTCCACAGCGCCGTCCAAGTTCGTGGCGCTGGAGTGTACGCCGTAAGCCACGAGATCGGGCAAGTTACGCGCGCGGTTATCAACGGCATCGATGAACTTCGCGTCGATGTAGCTGTAGCCGATACCCGCCGTAATGATATCGGTCAACGCGACCGAGGATTCAAATTCGGCGCCATAAACGCGCGAGCGCGCATTGTTGACCACCAGCGTCAGAGGCACGCCGAAGCCCAGCGAAACGTTGTCGCGCTGCTGCTGGTTGATCCAGCGCGTGTAGTACCCTGCCCCGCTGATAGAGCCCCGACCATCAAGCACGGCGAGTTTGGTGCCTGCTTCGTAGGTCCAGTTGTACTCTTCTTCGTACTTGATGAGGGCCACAGGCGCGCCCGGATTGAAGCCACCAGCTTTCGCACCCTTGGCCACCGACGCATACAGCAACGTACCTTCTTCAGGCTTGTAGTTGACAATGAACCGCGGCGTGAAGTGCTTGAAAGTGCCGCTGAAGAAACCGCCAGCCACGCCACCAGGCACCAAGTTGGCGTAGTTTTGTGCCGACTTTTCTTCCCATTCCTGACGACCTTCCACCGTGATGCTGATCTGATCAGTCACATCAACCGTCGCACTTGCAAACAGGCTGCCCGCGCGCAGTTTATAGTTGTCGTCGAAAATGCGTGTGGCTGAGCCATCAGCCAACGGACCCGGGAAATAGACGTTGAACGCCCCCAGGAACGGACGGATGGCTGCCGGAATGTCAGTGGCCGTTGTTGTGGCCTGGCGGGATTCTTCTTCCATGAAGAAGCCGCCAAACGAACCTTTGAAGCCTTCGCCGTCAAAGTCTGCGCGTAATTCCTGTGTCCAGTAATCACGATCATCCTGCGGCTGGCCGCCGAAGCTTTGCACCGTGAACGGAGGGCCGCCGAAGTTAAACACCGTACCGCCAAACGGATCCAAGTCCTGCTGACTGCGCGCCTTCAGGTCCAGGTAGCCGGTTTGCGAATGCAGGGTCCAGGCATCCGAAACTGTGTAATCAAGTTTGATGTAACCGCGGGCGATCTCGCGGCGCTCGCCGAAGCCGCGCGGATCAAACGACAGCAGCGTTTCAGACGGTGCTGACACTTTGCCGAGAATGTAGCGCGCCGCCGCTGTGGGCGTGGTGCGGCCGATGTTGGTGGCGACGTCCACCTGCGGCTGATGCGACGTCTTGGTCTTGATGTAGTTGCCCCAGACGTTCACTTCCAGGTCGTCCGTCGGCGTCATTTTGATCTTGCCGCTGACGTTCTCAGTGTTCGTGTCGTTCAAACGGCGATTGTTGCTGGCCGGGTTCTGGTCACGATAGGTGCCGCCGCTTTCGGTATGCGCGTAGTCCAGGCGCACGCCCAGGCGATCTTCCACGATGGGCGATGCGATGTAGCCGTCCGCACCCAGGCGCCCCTTGGTGCCAACCGTAACGCTGCCACCGAACTCAGTCTTATCGCCGGGGCTGGCTGTGATGTAGTTGATCGCACCTGAAAACGCATTGCGGCCATAGAGCGCGCTCTGCGGGCCGCGCACAACTTCGATGCGGGCTAAGCCGCCGAACGATGCATCAATGCTGGAACGGCCCGAGATGTAAAAGCCGTCGATGAAGTTGGCAACGTTGGTTTCGTCACCAATTAAGCCCGGCTGCACCAAACCACGGATGGTCGGGTTGGCGATCAAAGGGCTGCCCAGGTTGTCGAACGACAAGCCCGGCGTAAAGTCGGCCAAACGACGCAAATCGGTGATCTGGTTGCCCTTCAAGCTTTCCGCCGAAAACGCGGAAATGGAAATCGGCACATCGGCCAGCACTTCGGCCCGCTTGCGGGCGGTGACGACAATTTCCTCAATGTTGGTTTGGGCAAACGCCCCGCCGGCGGCGGACATCACAGCCAGCGCAGCACCACCGAACAACTTCAAACGCACCGCTCTCGAACGTACCGACATCTTAATTTTCCCCTGCTTGCGGTCCCGCTGTCTGCACGGCGCAGAACTCCCAAATCGCGGAACCTCATTCAAACTCAGGTACGTCTCTTTCACGGGCGCGGTCTTCACCTCAAGAATAATATACCGAACGGTAACATTTTCAGATACAAGCAACCAATCTGCGGTCAGGCTCCCGCAGCGCTAAAAATGGGTTATTTGCTGTGCAACAGGCCCTTGAGCTGCTTGGCCAACACGAAGTTGTCGAACACGGTTTCGACCATTTTCATCATGCTGTTCCAGCCCGTGTCCGTGTTCAGAGGAATGCCGTTGAAGACCGGGTCGCCTACGGCGCGGTGCGCAAGGTAGACCGTCGCCGCATACAGCACCAGCATCAGCGCGATCATATCCGGGTCGCCTAGAATATCGTCGTCGCTGTACAGATCACCGTGATGCGAACCGAAGGACTTTTTCAAGTCATAGGTCGCACCGGCAAACGGAGAGCGGCCCGTCATCGTGAACGCCAGCAGCTGCAACAGTGCCGGCTTATTCTTCAGGCGCGCAGTCGATTCAATCATACTATCGCGGATAATCTTAAGCTTTTCGTCCTTCGAGGCCGCGCGCTTTTTCGCACTCACGATCTCATTGTCGGCCCACACCTGAGTGTGCTTGGCCCACGCCGCAATCAATCCGTCGAGGTTGCCGAAATAGCGATAGATCAACGGCTTGCCCAAACCGGTCTGGGCCGCGATGGCATTGATACCCAAACCCTGCACGCCATCGCGTAAGATCACGTCTTCGCAAGCACGCATAATACGCTCGCGCGTACGGTTTCGTTTTTGCGCGCCGATACCGGGCTTTGCTTTGGCGTTGGCTGCCGATTTTGGTGGGGCCTTGGATTTGGCCGCAGATTTGGCTTTCGCCTTCGGCCGCCCAGGCGTTTTGTTTTTGGTCGCCATAAAATTGATTTAACGCCGTACCTTCAGAATTATAGCCCTGATCTAGGAAAAATGTTACCAACTGGTATAATGTGCGCTACGCCTCTCGACGCCAGCGCGGGGCAGGATAACATGGGCTTGCATAGTATGCATACACCGACAGCGCCACGAGACGGGGAGATCGAACAAATGAATATCGCGGCCACAGGAACAGAACCGGCCTCCTGGTATCGCAAGCCCTATGTGGGTTTGCTGGCTATGGCCACGGTGATCATCGGCATCGCCATGGGCCACGCAATCCTTGTCTCGATGCGCCTGCTTCTGGGAGCTGAAGATCATCACTTCATAGCGTCTGAAGTCATCGTCAGCCTTCTCATGGGATGCGGCGGCATGTACATGGTCTGGCTGGGCCGCAACAAAGGCGAAGGCTTAGGGACGTGGCTGGGCTTCATTGCCGGCACCCTTATCTGGATCGGATTCTTTGAACTATCGTGGAAGGCCTTTGCGATTGGCCTGAACCCACAGCCCGTGACGTATGACGGCATTCCTGTGCTGAACGCTGAACTGCAAGTCATTCAGGCCAGTTCGGTTGCTTTTTTCATGATGATGGCGTTCCTGACCATCAATAAGGAAACCCGCTGCAACATGATGGTGTGGATCCGTCGCAAACTGGGCCTGGATCCCGGCAAGGCGATCACCAATCGCGAGCGCAATTTCGCTGCCGTCACCGCTTCGGAAAGCTACATGACGACGTGGGCCTGCTACATCATCACCATCATGATCGTGGACCCGCGCATTGTCGGCAATCCGATGGGCATGGCGGCGCAGTTGCCTTACCTCGCGATTTTTGCGTGGGGCCTCTACATGGTTTACCGCATCACCAAGCAACGCGAGATGGCCCCGGCCCTGCGCTATGCCATTGGCGCTGGCAACGTAAACTGGATCTGGATCGAAGCGGGCAGCCGCGCAAAGCTTTACGAAGAAATCTGGATCAAACCGCTGAAGTACCCCGTGAGCTTGAGCATTCTTTTCGTGCTGCTGGTGATCGCACTGATCATCATGCTGCAAAACAAAGGGGTTAGCCGGGGCGTCCCCGCTGCGGCGTAGAACGTCTTAAGCAGCTTTCGGCACACTCTGGCGACGTTGCGGCAGGAATGCCGAAGCCATCAGTAGCGTCACGCAAACGCCCAGCACCACCCACATGGTGCCCGAGTAATCGGCCGGATGCAGCCAGACTTCTTCGTAGAAACCGTATTTGGGCGCGAACTCACCGAATGGAATCCAGAAGATGGACTTTGTCGGGATCGCATAACGGATGGCCGCCATCACGCGCGTGAACTTCATCAGGCGATAAAGCAAATACACGCCCCACAAGGCCAGGAACCCGACAATCGCGTAGGTGATCGGGTGATTGTAGCCCAGGAAGCGTCCATCGCCGAGGAACAGCGAGACCGAGTAGCAGAACCAAATTACGTACACGGTTTCCAGGAACGTGATCCGGCAGAAGTTGCGGCCGATGCCCGAGTCCGGATCGCCGACTTTCAAGCCGCAGGTTTTCTGAATCCAGCGGAAGGCATTACAGCGCGTGTCCTTATTGAACACATAGAACAACAGCGTCACCATGCATACGCCGAACGAGCTTTGGATGAACAGCAAGTGCATCGGTAGTTTGCCGCCCTCTTCAGAGCGCGTAACCATCGGCAAGCTTAAAGAAAATTCGTGATACTTGAACGACCACGCCGCCCAGCCGATCCACAGCAGCATACCTGCGGCAAAGCCCAGCAACGTACCGCTGACTTCTTCGTTCTTGCGCGTACCGTACAGCAACATGCCGGCTGCGATCAGGCCCAGCGTCAGGAACACCATGTAGCTGTTGCTCTTGCCGACAATATCAATGATCAGCACCGTGACCGTATGCGCCAGAGGCGTGCCCAAGAACACTGCGACAAATGCAAAAATGCCGATGAATGGCTTGCGGTAATAGCGCTGCAACAGGGCGTTCATAGGTTTGGTCCTTCCCTCTAGACTCCGCCTTTATAATAAAGCCTACGCTTGTGCGCGATCAAATGTCTTATGATTATACCTTTTTATAACATGGGGTATTTGCGCGCAGCGCGGTGACGCCTGCACAGCCGCAAAATGAGCGGTTCGGCGCTTAAACTTTCTTGTGCGCTTGGTAGGACTCAAAATCATCACCAATGGCCGCAGCCGTTTGGTTCAAACTATCGAGGTATTTCTCGATGGCGGCGGACGCTTTCAGCGAGCGCGTGAAGTACCGCAACGACAGGCACGCAATGACACGACCATTCGAGAACACGGGCACCGCGAGGTTGGAGACGCCGTTCATGCCGTCGACCACTGTGTATCCGGCTTTGCGGACCATCGGCAGAATATCAGCCAGCGAACGGCGATCCTTGATGAACAGATCACGCCCGGGGGTCGGTGATTTGGTAATTTGCTCCAACAAAGTGTCGCAATGCTCGCGCGGACAGAACGCGAGGTACACGCGGCCTGTCGCGCTGGCTTCCATTGGCATGCGCAAGCCGATGGGCACGCGGTTCATCGTCAGCGGACTATTGTTGTCGGTGGTTCCCCGCACCAGCATCGAAAGGCCTGATGGCGTTGTGACCGACAAAGGCCACAGGACGCGCTTGCCCAGTTCGTCCATGTGCGGCACGGCCACGGCTTTGATCCACGCCTCTTCGCTGTAGCCGTCGGCGAGGCCTTGCACGGCGTTGGTCAACGCATAGGTGCCGCTGCCAGCTTCTTTCTGAACATATTTGCCGTCGCGCAAAGTTTCGAGCAGACGGTACGTGGTGCCGCGCGGAAATCCGGTTACCTTCGCGAGCACATTCAACGTGGCTCCGTTCTGCCGATTCAGTTCCTCAAGAACTTTTAAACCCTTCAGCAACGAGTTGACGCGACTGCTCATGCGGGCACTTCCTTCGGTGCTGATAACGACGACAACGTCAGGATCAACACTCAGCCTAACATAGATCGCAATGCGGTCGTGCAGTGGCGCAACACCACAGCCCGCACTGCGGGGCATTTGGCCGAGCAGGCCATTCCCAGCATCGGTGCTGCGGCTGTTCTCAATGCGGACGCTGGCCGATGTCTGATCCAATTCAAAGCGATGCCCCTGGAACCGCAGATAGTTGCTCGTAAGATAACCCGGGATCGAATGATTGGGGGTGCAGCGCGCAAGCGCTGTAGACGGTGAATGAAAAAAGCACTGTTGGCGCTGGTGGGGCTTGCGGTTGTCGCCGTGATCGGCGCGTTGGCTGTCGTCAAGCTTGGCTTGCTCAATCCCACGCTTGATGAATTGAAAGCCAAGTACGCCAGCGCACCATCTGATGAATTCATCGTCATCGACAATGTCCCGCTTCATGTGCGCGACGAAGGCGTGCGTGACGGCGCCCTGCCCCCGTTGATCCTGCTGAACGGCCACCTGGGCAACTTGCGCATGTGGGACGGCTGGGTGCCAATTCTGGCGCCAGCGATGCGGGTTATCCGGTTTGATGTGCCACCCTACGGATTGTCGGGCCCGGATCCGAAAGGCGTTTACACATCAGCACGCGCTGTCGAGTTGCTGGAAGGCCTCATCGCGCACTACGGCTTTGAAAAAGTAAACCTGGGCGGCACGTCCAATGGCGCGCTGGTCGCCATGCTCTATAGCATCAAGCACCCCGAGCGTGTGGGCAAACTGGTGCTGTCCACGGTGCCTAACGGCCGCCCACCGGCGCGTGAAGCCTCAGCCGAGATGGCCAAGGCATCGCGCTTTCGCAGTGTATTGATGCCCTATCAAACCAAAGAGTTTTACAACGCCTTCCTGCGTGATGTGTTCGCAACCCCCGCGCCTGGCCCACAGGAAGGAAGGCCGCCCGGTGCCGACCGCGTCACACCGCCGTTGGTGGACCTCTACGCAGAGATCAATAACCGGCGCGATGCAATTGGCTGGGTCGACAGCTACATTCAAAGCCAATATGCGTTCTGGGATTCAACCGACGTCCCGGCACTGTTCGCGCAGGTCACGACGCCGACATTGCTGCAATGGGGCGACGGCGGACGTGTCCTGCCGCCGGCGGTGGGCGACACAGTGCGCGACTTACTGAAGAATGCACCGCTGGTGATGAAGCGCTACGGCGATGCAGGCCACATGCCGATGCTGGAACTGCCGGAACCCACAGCCAACGATGCGATGGCATTCCTGCGAAACGACTAAAGCGTTACGTAGGCCTGTCTATTCAACGGCAGTGTTGATGGCAGCGTAAGCCTCGGGCGTTTTTGCTACGAACAGCTTGGCAAACGTGCGCTCAATCGCCTTCATCAAGCCTTCGGGCGTCACGGGCTTCATCACATACGCGCCCACGTCCAAGGCCAGGGCTGTTCGCACAACCTGCTCTTTGCCGCTGACCGTCACCATAATGAATGCCGTTTCACGGCGCACATGTTCGAAACGGCCGGTGCGTACGCTTTGCAGCAGTTGCAACCCCGACACAGGGGCCATGCTGTAATCACTTATGATGCAGTGATAGGTGCAATTCGAGTCAGCCAGCGCAGCGGCAGCTTCAGCGCCACTGGTGCACTTGCGAATCCACACAACGCCAAACTTCGCCAATGCAGCCGAAATGATTTCCAGCATCGCTGCATCATCGTCGGCAACCAAAAAGCTCAGCTTTGAAATATCCATCGTCACGGATGAAGGCCCCTAACCATTGGTAGCGCTTAAATCACCCAACAAACCTATGGCCTATGTTGTCGTTATAAATCAATCCTTCAAGCGCCTGGCAGCTACCGTCGCGGCGCTCACATTTTGCTTCAAGATAGTTTCAAGCGCTGCAAAGGCACCGATGCTCGACAGGTCTTCCTCAATCTGCTGGGCCAGCTTCGCCAGCTCATTGGCCCCAAACTGCGCACTTAAACCACGCATCGCGTGTGCGGCACGCTTCAATGATTTTAAATCCTCCGCCGCAAAGGCTTTCAGAATATCAGCTTCGTAGCGCTCAAGATTTTCAATGAACGTGCCCAGAAGCTCTTTCATTTTCTCTGCGCCCAAGACTGCCGTAAGACCTTGAAGTTGGGCTTCATCCAACCCTGCAGACTCTTGTGCTTTGGGAGCCTCCGCGATCACCGGTGCGGCCGGCGTTTGCAACGATTCATGGGAGGTGAGGCGCGCCATTTCCTGCACCAACATCGACCAGTCGACCGGCTTGCCGACCACCGTACTGGCTCCGGCTTCAAGGTAACGCGCATGATTCTCGGCAATCATGTCTGCAGTCAGTGCGATGATTGGCGTAGCTTTTGCCTGTTTTACGGTCGCGCGAATAATCGTCATTGCTTCGGGCCCGTCAATGATGGGCATGTGCATGTCAATCAGCATAATATCGAACGGTGCCTGCCGTGCGGCGTTGATGGCTTGCTCGCCATTTTCCACGGCTTCCACCATGTGACCTGCGCGCTCCAGCATCGACTTGACGAGATAGCGCGAGGTTTCCGTGTCCTCGGCCAGCAACACGCGCAGTGGGCGCGTGGTCATGGCGCTTTGCGCTTTCTCTTCTGCACCGGCCTTCGGCACATCACGCAACGCTTTTTGCAGTTTTACTTTAAATGTGAACGTTGAACCTTTCCCCGGCTCGCTGACGACAGCAATATCGCCGCCCATCGCGGTCACCAGATGCTTTGAAATCGAAAGCCCCAAGCCGGTTCCGCCGAAACGTCGCGCCGTTGTGGCCTCGGCCTGCGCAAAAGCCTGGAACAACCGCTTCTGGTTCTGCTCTGAGATTCCAATTCCGGTATCAATCACGGCAACCGTCAACACCACATCATTACCCTGCAATTCTTCGCTGGCTTCAACGCGGATCGAACCTTGCGCCGTAAACTTAACGGCATTGCTCATCAGATTGATCAGCACCTGGCGCAGATGCTTCCGGTCACCGCTGACCTCGGTGACCGGGCCGACGCTATCGGGGATGCTGATCAATAAGCCTTTGGCCGAGGCGCCAGCGGAAGTAATTTCCCGCGCTTCGCGGAACACGTCGATCAGCCGGAAGTCGACGGTTTCCAGTTCCAGTTTTCCGCTTTCTATCTTCGACAGATCAAGAATCTCGTTTAACAGATCAAGCAGGATATTGGCGGAATGCGACAACATCTGCATCTGCTTGGTTTGCTCGGCTGTCAGCGCCGACCCGAGCAGCAATTCCGCCATGCCGATGATGCCGGTCATGGGGGTGCGAAGTTCATGACTCATGGTCGCGAGGAACTGTGATTTTGCAGCGTTCGCCTTTTCAGCATTGCGCCGTTCGACATCCAAATCTTTTTGCGCGCGCCTCAACTCTTCTTCACGCTTCACGCGGTCTGTGACGTCACGCGCCAGTGAAATAATCTGGTATTGCCCCGGATTACCCTGATCTGGAATGACCGATGCATTGGATTCCATCCAGATATACACGCCGTCCGTCCGCTTCAGGCGCCACAGCGCCTGGCGATTTTCAGCGCTGCCGATGCTGCGTTGAGACAGCAGTTTATCGCGGTCGTCGGGGTGAACGTTCTTGAACACATCGCTGCCAATGAGATCGGTGTGCTTATAGCCGGTGATGCGCTCAATCGACGGCGACACGTACTTGAAGACGTGGTCCTGGCCGTAAAACGCCATAACGTCCGAGGCATTGTCGGCCAACAGCCGGAACTTCGACTCTGACTCGCGAAGTGATCGGCGGAACCGCTTCTCGGCTGTGATATCCATAAGCACGCCGAATAGGCCCACGCTGGCGCCATCAGCCCGCTGCCGCGCCACGATGCGCAAGTCATGATGGCCGTCGTCGCTATCGCGCACACCCGTCTCGGTGCGGAATTCGACAATGTTGCCATCGTTAAGGTCGCGTAACCCAGAGGCGATACGTGCAGAATCGTGTTTATCAAAAATCGCCGCAAAGTCCGGAATGTTCTCGATCTGCTTGTCGGGCCCCAGGCCCAACAGCCGGCGGGCTTCACCGGAAAAAACCACCCGCCCATTCTGCGGCAACAGCGACCAATAACCGATCTGTGCAACCACCTCGCCAAAGCTGAGTTCGTTTGACCGGTAGTTCAGTTCTTCTTCCAGCATGAAGCGATGCAGCAGATAGCGCCTCAGCACCACACCGGTCGGCACGGCAAAGGCCAAAAATAAAACTGAGAATGCGAAATATCCCAACTGAAGCAGGCGGAACGCTTGCATCGCATCTTCCGAACGATTGACCCACACGCCCACTGCACCGACGACCTCCTCGTTCTGTATCAACGGCGCATAAGCTGCGGCCGTGCCAACCGGAAACTCGGCCTCTTGCACGGCGTCCTCGCGTGTGTCGATTGTTCTGCCCTGGCGCAGATCTTCCATGAATGACACAGGCATATGCTTGCCGATGTCGCTGGTGCGGCTCGAGTCCGTGATCAGGCCATCGCGGCGGATCAGTTGGAAATCTTTGATGACGCCTTTACGCAATTCCCCCCAGAGAACTTGCGTGTTGTTGCTGGTGCTGCCGATTAAGAGTTCGGGAGACATCGCTTCCGCGGTGTCCGCCACGTTCTGGTCTTCGGCAAGCAGCGATGAGGCAAAAGTTACGTTGCGCTTAGCGGCGGCGGCGGCAATCTCGTTTGAGATCAGCGCCGCGAACCGGTTAAGCCCAATCCCGGTCGTTCCGATGAACAGAACAGATACAGCGCTTAACGCCCACAGCACCATGCGCGCGCGGCGGCGCGCCTCGGTCTTTAAAGACAGCTCGGTTACAGGTTGGGCGGAATCTAAAGGCACCATGACCTCGGCAAAACGTTGGACAAAGGACCAAGGTTGCCGAAGCCTACAATTAGGCCGCCATTAATCCTAGCGGCATTCAACTTTCAAGATAAACAAAGACTTATTGCTAATTAAACAGGTCATTACGAGCGCTGCGCGACCTGGATATCCTTGTAGTAGAGGTCGAGCCCCTTCACGACCGCACTCATCAACTTTCCGCGATAATTGTCCTTCATCAAAGATGTTTGCTCGTCGCGGTTCGACAGGTACCCCATTTCGATCAGGACCGAGGGGATATCGGGAGCTTTCAGCACCGCGAAGCCGGCAAACCGGTGCGCATTCCGCAGCAAAGTCACTTCCCGTTTCAGTTCGGTAATCAGGCTACCCGCAAGCCGCGCAGCCAAGTTCATGCTCTCGCGCTGCGCCAGGTCGATGAGAATGTTACGCACCTCGGCAGACTCTTTAGTCAGGTCCATGCCGATAATCAGGTCGGCTTTATTCTCGCGTTCGGCCAGTTGAGCCGCTTCGGCGTCGGACGCCTTCTCCGACAAGGTATACACGGAAAGCCCGCGAATGGATTTGTCGCGGATCGAGTCTGCGTGCAGCGAGATAAAAATATCGGCAGGCGCATGGCGCGCAATTTCAATACGCTGACGCAACACCAACGATGTGTCGCGCTGGCGCGTCAGCACAGCACGGTAACGGCCCGTCGCTTCCAGTTTGGCCTTCAGTTGCTGGGCCGCGGCAAGCGTGATGTTCTTCTCGTACACGCCACCAATTCCGATGGCGCCGGGGTCAATGCCCCCATGGCCGGGGTCGATGGCCACCACAATCTTGCGATTGCCGTTTTTGTCGTTGGCGACCTTGGGCTCGACTTGCGGCGGCGCTTCACGCGGAGCGGCTGGCGGTTGGTTTTTCGCCGCCACTTGGGTTTGAGTGGCCCCTTGCGTCGTAATCTTGGTGACCTGATTGGGAACGGCCGCAAACTGGAACAACTCTTCCGAGGTCGGCGCAATATCGACAATTAAGCGCCACGGCGTGGCCCCGGTCGGCGGCAGCAGAAAGCCTTGCGACAATCTGGCCGGCTGCGCCAACTCAATGACCAGTCGCGATTGCCCGGGCTGGAACACCCCGGCGCGCACGGCATTAATAAGGGCTGTCTTGGGCAGCACTGATTCTGTCGCCCAGTTGATTTCGGGCAGGTCAACAACCAGACGATAAGGCTCGGGCAGCAGGAACGCCGACGCCTCCACCTGATCCGACAGTTCGATCACTAAGCGTGTGAAGTTGCCGTGATCGTGCACCCGCATCTGGGTGGCTTGCGGCATGGCTTCAGCAATGGACGGCAGCAGGACAAGGCTGGAGGCCCCCAGCACCGTCCGGCGCGAGACAGGCGGAAGGCTAAACGCCACCCGGTGCAGCTCATCCGGACGCAAGCCCTGGTTCAGATTCTTTAGAAAACCCGCCATTCCCCTCATCGCCCGGCACGTTATGGACACGCAACAAAATTGCGCGTCACCACTGGATTTCCCCCAATATAGTTAATTCCCCGAGTCGTTTCAAGAATCTCAATGGGTTAGCACAAACCATCCACATCCCTGGCCATGGCCTCCTATGATGAACCCCCTGTAATTACGGGACCTGGAATTACCATTTGTGCCCCGGCCCTTATTCAGACTATTTTGCACGGGTCCAGCTTATGTGGCGCTGAGGGTGCTTTGGTCTTGCCGAGCGAGATCATTGAAAAATAAAGAAATTTCCCAGCCCCAAACGAAGCCGGTCATATTAATGACGTGCCTAAAATGCCAAGCGCTGCAACAGCGCGTGGTCATACGGCAAGAAACCCATCAGGGGGCAAGCGCAGTGCAACATTGCGTGCAACATCAGACGGCTCATGACAGCCTTTCGGATCGTCCGAAGGCGCAGCCTCTGCTTCGCATGTTGTCATCAAACGCCCGCGGCACGACCGCGCGCAACGCTTCGTCTCCTTTGTCCTTTCAACACACTAACCAAGCGGCCGGCGCACGCGCGCCATTTCACGTTCTGAACGGACGAGGCCGCCGGAGAATGATGCGCTATGGTCAAACGGATGCTTATCGATGCCACGCATCCCGAGGAAACTCGGGTCGTGGTTATGGACGGAACGCGACTTGAAGAATTCGACGTAGAGACATCTACGAAGAAGCAAAACAAGGGTAACATTTATCTCGCTAAGGTCGTCCGGGTCGAACCGTCGCTGCAAGCGGCGTTTGTCGACTACGGCGGTAATCGCCACGGGTTCCTGGCGTTCAGCGAAATCCACCCCGACTACTACCAAATCCCGGTTGCCGACCGCGAACGCCTGCTGGCCGAAGTGCAGCAACACGTGCAGCACGGTGATGATCACGCCCACGGGGATGATCATGCCCCAGAGCAGCCGGATCATGACCACACACACGACCATGATCACTCACACGATCATGCGCACGACCATGACCATACGCACGAGCACGGTCCCGACAGCGCAACGGCAATCCCCGCCAGCGACCTGCCCCCCATTGCGGGCGAGCAATCCGACAGCGTTGATAGCCAGCAACTCAGCTTCCTGGCCCCGAGCGTGTCTTCAGCACCAATTGAAGAAACGCCGGATGAAGCCGTAGCAGACGAAACGCTAGCGAGCGAAACCAGTGACGAGGCGGTTCCACCGCCGGCATTTGCCGATCAGCCGGTGGATGCCCCTGCCGCCAGCGACGACCGCGGTGACGATTACGGCTCGGTGGAAGGGGCTGAGTCCGACGACGCCTTTGCCGCCACCATGAGCGAAGACGCGCCTGCTGAAAACGCCGCCCCCGCTGGGGGTGATGATTTCGCCGAACGCCCCTCGCAAGTGGAAGACGTGCCGGTTGAAGAACGCCCGGTCGATACCGTGGGCGGCGGTGAAGAAAGCGAAGACGACGCTGACGACGACGCCGACGAGGACGAAGACAGCAAGCGCCGCCGCCGGTTCCTGGCGTCGCGTCATTACAAGATCCAAGAAGTCATCAAGCGCCGCCAGATCATGCTGGTGCAGGTGGTAAAAGAAGAACGCGGCAACAAGGGTGCGGCGCTGACCACCTACCTGTCGCTGGCCGGCCGTTACTGCGTGCTGATGCCCAACTCCTCACGGGGTGGCGGCGTGTCGCGCAAAATCACCCACGCCACCGATCGCCGCCGCTTGAAGTCGATCATGGCCGAGTTGCAGCCGCCCAAGACCGCCGCCGTCATTCTGCGCACGGCTGGTGCGGAACGCTCGAAGCCCGAGATCAAGCGCGACTACGAATACCTGATGCGCACCTGGGATGTCATTCGTGAGAACACCTTGCAATCGCGTGCGCCCGCGCTGATCCACGAAGAAGGCAACCTGATCAAACGCGCCATCCGCGATATCTACGCCAAGGATATCGAAGACATCATGGTGGAAGGCGAAGGTGGCTACAAAACCGCAAAAGACTTCATGCGGATGCTGACCCCCAGCCACTCGAAGAAAGTACAGCGTTACGCCGACGGCAACATCTCGTTGTTCCAGCGCTACCAGGTCGAGAGCCAGCTTGAAGCCATCAACACGCCTGTGGTGCAGTTGCGCTCGGGCGGGTCGATTGTGTTCGGCCAGACCGAAGCTTTGGTCGCCATCGACGTGAACTCTGGCCGCGCGACGCGCGAACGTCACATCGAGGAAACGGCGCTGAAGACCAATATCGAAGCCGCCGATGAAATTGCGCGCCAGCTCCGCCTGCGCGACTTGGCGGGCCTGGTGGTCATCGACTTCATCGACATGGAAGAAAACCGCAACAACCACGCGGTCGAACGCCGGTTGAAGGAAGCGCTGAAACAAGACCGCGCCCGCATTCAGGTGGGCCGCATCAGCCACTTCGGCTTGCTGGAACTGTCGCGCCAACGGCTGCGCCCTAGTTTGATTGAAACCAACTTCCGCCCGTGCAGCGCGTGCGGCGGCACCGGTTTGATCCGCTCAACGGAATCATCCTCCATCTACGCCTTGCGTATGATCGAAGAGGAAGGCATCCGCCGCCGCTCCAGCGAATTAACGGTCACCGTGCACCCCGACGTGGCCTTGTACCTGCTCAATTACAAACGCGAGCAGTTGGCGACGTTGGAAGCACGTTATGGTTTGCGCATCTTCGTGCTGGGCGATGCACATTTGATCCAACCCAATCTGCGCATTGATCGGGTAAAAGCGACGCGTGCGCAGTTGGAAGATGTGGCCTTGCAACAGCAGCAGCAACCGCAAGCCCTCCCTGCGCCCGAAACTGAACCCGAGATCGAAGAAGAGATCGAGATCGAGGAAGAAGACGTCAACGCAGACGACACCAGCAGCTCTGAGAGTTCTGAAGGCCAAGAGGGTGGCCGTGGCGGCCGCGGCCGCCGCCGCCGCAGACGCCGTGGTCGCGGGCGCGACCGTGATGATCGCGACAACAGCCAACGCGAGTCCGGCCCCCGCGATGCTAACCAACGCCCCGAGCAAACAAACGAGGCGCCGCAAGCCGCTGGCGAAGTCACCGAAGGTGGCGAAGCAACTGCGGCGGCCGACGACAGCAGCGAAGATGGCCAAACCGAAGGTGGCGAACAAGGTGGACGCGATGAACGCGGTGGACGCCGTCGCCGCCGCGGACGCCGGGGCGGACGCCGCCGCCGTGGCCGCGATGGCGAACCGCGTGAAGGCAATGCTACGCAATCCGACGACGCGGCGACATCGAATGTCGACGACTTCGCCCCGGTGTATGATGGCGATAGCGCTGATCCCTCGCCTGCACTCGAACAGACGGCGCGTGATGAGTCACAGAGCGATGAAGCCCCCGCCACGGGCAACAAGCGCCGAGGGTTCTTCAGTGCCGTAAAGGAAGCAGCCCTGTCATGGACCCGCAACGACGAAGCGGTCGGTGACGCGCAAGCCGCACCCACTCCGAAAGTTGAAGCCCCGAAGGCGGAAGCGCCAAAGGTGGAAGCTGTGAAAATTGAAGCGCCAGTTGCACCGCCAGCGCCGCCGGCCCCGACACCTGCACCGGTCGTGGACGAGGTCCCCGCTGGGCCGCCGAAAAAAGGCTGGTGGAGCCAGCCAAAAGAGTAGGCCGCGAAAAAGCTAAAAAGTTATTGGGGCTTGGTTTTTAACCAGGCCCCAATTCTTTTGAGGCCTTCGGCGATTTCCGCTTCCGACACGGCATAGGAAATGCGCATCCAGTGCTTGCCGTCGAAGGGATCGAAATCCAAACCGGGCGTCACGGCCACACCGGCTTCATGCAAAATACGCTTGCAGATGTCGGGAGACTCCATGGCCAAATGCGACACATTCACATAAAAGTAGAATGCGCCGTCGGGCGGCGTGAAGGTGGATAGGCCGATCTCGGGCAAGCGCTTCACCAAGGTGTCGTGATTGCGCGCATAGACGGCAACATTCCCCAGCAACTCGGGCATCGCATCAAATGCCGCCAAGCCTGCGTGCTGCGAAATAGCGGGCGGCGAGATGAACAGGTTTTGCGCCAAGCATTCCACCGACCGGTACAAATCATCGGGCACAATCATCCAGCCCAGACGCCAGCCGGTCATGCTGAAGAATTTTGAGAAGCTGTTGATAATGATCGCCGACGGCGACACGCTGGCGGCCGTTACCGCCTCCATGCCGAACGTAATGCCGTGATAGATTTCATCCGAGATCAAGCGAATGCCGTTCTCATGGCAATAGCGCGCAATCTGGCGAAACACATCAGGCTCGATCATTGAACCCGTCGGATTGGCGGGGCTGGCCACAATCACGCCATCGGGCTTGGTTTTCTTCAAGTGATCGACGGAAATATTGTAGCGGGTAGACGCATCGACCGGCACCAACTCGGGCGTGATGCCGTACGCATTCAAAATATGCCGATACGACGGATACCCAGGAGCCGCCACCATCACGCGTGCGCCTGCATCGAAGGCCGACAAAAACGAAAGTGTGAACCCCGTCGACGAACCGGTCGTCAGAAAAATGCGCTCGGGACGGACATTCACCTTATACATATCGCGATAGTGCCGCGCGATTCTTTCTCTGAGGGGCGCGATGCCGTCAGCCACCGTGTAGCCTAGCTTATCGCGGCCAATCAGGGGCGCTATCGCTTTGGCGGCGTGCGCAGGCAATCCTGTCGACGGCTGGCCCACTTCCAGATGCACGATGTTACGGCCTTGCGCTTCAAGGGTGGCCGCATCGCGCATCACGTCCATCACGATAAACGGTGGAACAGCGCCGCGTTTTGATGACTTGAACGTCATTGATGTCTCACTTTGGTGTGTCGGGCCCGAACGTCTGACCCAACCCATACCCTTTCGGATCGGTCATGGTCCGGCATCCAGATCCCAGCAACGCCATACCGCCACGGCACACGGCCGCACTGATGGAGCCTTTTGCGCCATCGGCTGACGCGCCTTGCAGTGCGGTTCGCACGGCCTCATAGGCATTATCGCTCACCAGCCAGTCTGCCACCGCTTTGCGGGTCAGGTCGACTGCGGCAGGGCCATAGGCCGCTCCCAGGAACACAACTTGGGTATGCTGCGAATCAAACCCGATGATGGGCGTGGCCGACAACGCTGCGCGCTGTGCGCTGAATACGCCATTTTCGCTGCGCCCCGTGCCAAACGGCGCGCCCATCGAGAGCACGCATGTCACAGCCATGCCTTTCTTGTCGCCGACCACAAACGATGTTGCCGCGGTGGTCGCGGTTTCGTTCGCGTCAAGACCCGCCCCCTGCAACACAACACCGCGTTCATGGGTTTGCACGGCGTTGCGCCACTGCGGCGCGCCCGCCGGAAATGCGGCGGCACCGGATGTACGGAGTTTTTGCAGCGTATCGGCCAGCTGCGGCAACCGCACGTCAGTACCTACGGCTGCAAATTGGCGACGGCGATCCATGAAACTGGCCAACGCCGTCTGATCAGCCATCAAAACGCTGCCGTGCGCCACAAGATCAGCCGCCAGCATTTTCGAAACCGGGAAGCCAAAGCGCGCCAGCGCTTCCGCGGGCGCCACAGCATTGCTCCAGCCCCGCGCACCATATCGTGCCAGCAGCGCCGCAAACCCACGGGTCAACATCGGCTCAGTGCTATTACTTTGCGTAAAATCCAAAATCTCGGACTTGGCGGTTTTTGGATCGAACACCGCGCACATCCCGCCACCGCCTAAACCTGCCCGTGACGGAAGCGTGACAGCCAAAGACAATCCCATACTGGCCGCCGCATCAGCGGCATTGCCGCCAGCCAGGATCACATCGCGGCCCACTAAAGTTGCGCGTGGCTCGTCAGAAACGACAACACCGGCAAACCCACGGTTGCCGGGCGGCGCTGTTTCAGGCGACACCTGCACCCCGCATGCTGTCAGTCCGGGCCCCACAAGGCCCGTTACAAACAGACAGAGAAGTAATGCTTTTGCCCTACGCCACAGGCCGGGAATTCGCCATATTTCGGCTATATCGGCTACCAGTCCGAATAGGCTATTTTGGACAGTATTTTTTTGAGTTTGGTGCGGACGCAACATGACGTTTGGGGCGAAAAATAAGTTTCAAGAAGCATGGTCGCGTGTAGCGCGCATCACGCGTACACCTTTGGCACGTTTCACGCGTACACCTTTGGCGCGTTTCACGCGCGGCACATTGCTGGCCAGCGCTGTTGTCGCGGTGATGATTGGTAGACCCACCCCCGCCGCCGCGCAAGGCTTGAACATCATCCGCGACACCGAGATCGAAAACACACTGGCTGCCTATGGGAAGCCATTGTTTGAAGCGGGCAATATCCCGCCGCAATCGGTGACCATCCGCATGGTCAACGACGACAGCATTAACGCCTTTGTCACACAGGGGCAGTACATGTTCTTCCATACTGGCCTGTTGCTGGTGGCGAAGAATTCCAATGAAGTGATCGGCGTGATGGCGCACGAAACCGGCCACATCGTCGGCGGTCATGCGGTCACGTTTGGCGATAACGTTTCCATGGCCAGCACCACCGCGCTTCTGGCGACACTGTTGGGCGTTGCAGCAGGCGTCGCGTCCGGCAACCCCGATGTGGGCGTGGCGATGGCCTTGGGCGGACAAGGCAGCGCCATGCGCATGCTGTTTGCTTTTAGTCGCGGTCAGGAATCCTCAGCCGACCAGTTCGCCATTAAAGCGTTGAACGAAACCCATCAGTCGCCGCGCGGGCTTTATGAGTTCTTCAATCGCCTGGCAGGGCAAGAACTGTTGATCACGGATCGGCAAGATCCATACGTACGCACGCACCCGCTGACTCGCGAACGTATGAGCACGGTGCGCAATGCTGTTGATGTATCGCCTTATGCTGACACGCCATCAGACCCAGAATTGGATCGGCAGCACAACCGCATGGTCGCGAAGTTGTTTGCGTTCTTAAAGCCACAAGTTACGGCGCTGCAAAAATACCCCGAGACCGATAAAAGCCCCAACGCGCGCTATGCGCAGTCGATTGCCTATTATCGGCGCGGGCAATTGGACAAATCTCTGCCGCTGATCGACAGCCTGATCAAAGAGTTCCCTAATGATCCGTACTACTGGGAACTGAAGGGCCAGATGCTGCTGGAAAACAGCCGCGTGCAGGAAGCGGTGGTGGCCTACCGCAAATCCGTTCAGTTGTTGCCAAATGCACCGTTGATCCTGGTCTCGATGGCCCACGCGATGGTCGAGACCGGCGATCCCGCCTTTGCCAAAGAGGCGCAAGACGCGCTGGCCAAAGCACTGCGCCAAGACCCGGAAGACCCATTTGCGTGGGATCTGGCCGCAAAATCCTACCTGCAAAGCAACCAGCCCGGCATGTCGGCTTATGCGGCGGCTGAACGGGCGTTGCTGACGGGCCAATTCGGCGATGTTGTCCGCTATAGCCGCGAAGCGGAAAAGTTGCTGGAAAAAGACACCCCGACTTGGTATCGCCTGCAAGACATTAAAGTCACCGCGCAAAACTCCCTCCAAGAGATGATGGAAAAGCGCCGGCGCTGATGTGCTCAGGCAATTGTGAGCCGATTGCCTGAAAATAACCAAAGCCAGCCGGTCGCAAGCACGCTATGAGGGCGGGTTATTGCCCTTCTGGCCCCAACGACGCCACGAGATCTAGGAACGCACCGATGAAGATGAACTGGACCATTGCCGCCGCTTTTCTGTTGGCCTTTGCCGCTGTGTTCACCGAGCCCTCGATCGCGCAAGAAAAGGCAGCGGAAAAGACAGCCGAGAAAAGCGCCTTCACGGCCGCCCAGCGCGACGAATTAAAGACATTGGTCCGCGACTACTTGATCAAAAATCCGGAAGTGATCGCCGAAGCCATTGAAGCCCTGCAAACCAAGGCCGAACAGGAGAAGGTTGATCGCCGCGACGCCACCATCGCGATGAACAAAGAAGCGCTGTATAACCCCAAGGAACAGACGATCCTGGGCAACCTGCAAGGCGACGTGACCATCGTTGAGTTCTTCGACTACAACTGCGGCTACTGCAAATCGATGTTCCCCGACTTGATCCAAGCCATCAAGGCCGACGGCAAGATCAAACTGGTGTTGAAAGAACTGCCGATTCTGGGCCCGAATTCCGTGACCGCCACAAAGGCCGCGCTGGCCTCGCGCAATCAGCGCAAGTACCCCGAGTTCCACCAAGCTCTGATCTCGTACAAGGGTCAGGTGAATGAAGACGCCATCAAGGCTGTCGCCAAAGGCGTTGGCCTGAATGTCGAAAAGCTGCTGGAAGACATGAAAGACCCGAGCTTCGAGGATATCATCGACAAAAATCGCGACCTCGCACGCAACATGGACGTCACCGGCACGCCCGCCCTGCTGATCGGCGGCACCTATGTCGGCGGCGCGATTAAAAAAGAGAAGATGCAGGAATTGATTGCCTCTGCACGCAAGAAAAAGGCGTAGTATCGGCCGCTATGTCTGAATTCAGCGATAAAGAACGATCACGCTTTCGCCGCCTGCTGGAAGTCGCCAACTCGACCACGTTCGACGGCGAACGTGAAGCGGCGTTGGGTGCGGCAACGCGCTTGGCCGAAGCGCATGGCATGAGCCTGCGTGAAGCGGCCGGCATGGCGGAAAGCACCGAAGAGCGTGCCGCCGCTACGCACCGCCCGCGCCCGAAAGCCAAGACTGCGGCTGCTGAACCCTGGCCGGAACACGTACATGCCGGGCAGCGCTTTCATAACGCCTTCCACCCACGGCAGCGCGATGGCGCCAAGCACACGCAACGCTTCCAGACCGACTTGGATGGCATTGTCGCGGATAAAAAGCGCTTTGAAGAAGCCATGGCCGACGCGGTCAAACGTGGATTGGACGCCGATGAACGCCGCCGCGCCGAACGCTTGGCCGCGATGGAGCATGCGGCCCGCCGCCGTTCGTCCGGCCGCTGGCGGCCGCGCAAGGAATTTATCCGCATCCTCTTGAAAGAGACGCAAATGACCGCGCGCGAAATCGCCGCCACCGCGGGCGTAAGCGTTCACGACGTTCTGCGGGAAAAACTGCTGCTGCGCCGCGCCGAAGAAGACGCCGCCTAAGCAAGTTCTAGCGTTTCAAATCACGCGTTTGCTGCATCATCTCGTCGGCCGTGCGCAAGACCGTGGCCGAACTTGAATAGGCACGTTGCGTGATGATCATTTTCGAAAACTGATCGGCCAAGTCAACGTTGGATGATTCTAACGCACCAGCCACGATCTGACCCAATCCCGTCGCGTGATCCAACCCATTCAGCTTACGGTCACCCGCTTCGCGGGTCTGCGTAAAGTAGTTGCCCGGCTGGGCTTCCAAATTGTTTTCAGCCGCAAAGGTCGCAATGGGCAGTTTGAACAGCGCGCGCTCACCCTGGTTGGTGTAGCTGCCATACAGAACGCCAAACTGATCAAAGTATGTGTTGACCAGACGGCCTTCCAGGAAGCCGTCCTGATCCGAGTTGAACACCGTGATCTCACCGTTGTCGTTAAACGACTGCACTTTGCGCATATCCAGCACCATGGACTGGGTCGCGGTCGGATCGTTGGAATCTTCCGTGGTTTCAATCAGGACCTTGCCGCCCTGGGGGACAATCAATTGTCCCTGCCCGTCGAACTGAACCTGCGGCGGCAGCGGGTTGCCGTCGGCATCCAAATCCGGCGGTATTGGATCACCGTTGGCATCCAGCAACGTGATGGTCGTGTTGGGCACGTTCTGGCCATTGATGTCGTCGATGTTCACATCAAGTTTAAAGCCACCGGTCTGCGTATCGGTGGGCGAAAACCCGATTGTCACCGTGCGTGAATTGCCGGCTGCATCGATGAACTGCATGCCGACGGTCTGGCGGTTGGTCACGCCTGCCGACACGTTAGCCTGCAACGATAAGTTAGCGGTTGCGCGTGAGGGAAAGACCTCGTTGCTGTTGATCGAAATGGGCGTCAGCGCCGTCAGATCGTTCAGCTGATTAAAGTTGCCGTCGTCGTCGGCCTTCCAGCCGAACACATAGGCGCCTGAACCGGTTTTCAGCAGCGTCGCCTGATCAAGCTGGCCGTCGTTGTCGCTGTCGGTCGTAAGCTGTGTGGACTCGCCATACAACGCACCGTCGCGCGTGTACTGCCAGATGCCGCTGCCGTCGGTTTCGGTGTTGGTGACAAAGAACCCGCGGCCATTGATGGCCAAATCAAGCGTGCGGTTGGTGGTGTTCAGAAAACCTTGGCGTGAGACTTCGCGGCTATCCACCGTATCGACGGTGAAGAACTTGCGTGGTGTCAGACCACCAGGGCTGGTGTGGTTGAGCAGAGTCTGGAAGTGGGTGTTCTGGGCCTTGTAGCCGGTGGTGTTGACGTTGGCGATATTGGTCGAGATGTTCGACAGGAACTGCGATTGCGCAAGCAAGGCTTGCGTCGCCGTGTTCATGGTTCCCCGGATCGTCATCGCGCTCTCCATTCCACAACAAGCTGCACCCTAAAAACACTTCGGGCGCACGCGTGGCTTCATTTGGCTTTACCGAAGCAAAGCCTATGCCAAGGATGAGGGCTTATAAATCAATGGGTTAGAGGGATTTAGGGCGGCGGAAAATGCGCCCCTGACGCCTTTGACCCGGCAAGAATTGCCGGGCTTAGCTAGATCAGCCCAGCCAGCGGCGATGATGGATCGGCGTACATTTTGCGCGGCATACGCCCAGCTAAGTACGCGAGGCGCCCCGCCTCGATGCCTGCCTTCATGGCGCGCGCCATTTTGATCGGGTCTTTGGCTTCGGCGATGGCGGTATTCATCAACACACCATCGCAGCCCAGTTCCATAGCGATGGCGGCATCGGATGCGGTGCCTACACCTGCATCTACCAGCACCGGCACTTTGCACTGCTCGACGATGATGCGGATATTCACCGGGTTTTGGACACCCAGGCCCGACCCAATGGGGGCCGCCAGCGGCATGATGGCGCAGCAGCCCATGTCTTCCAGTTGCTTGGCGATAATCGGATCATCGCTGGTATAGACCATGACGTCGAAGCCTTCCTTGATCAGCACCTCCGCCGCTTTCAAGGTTTCCACAACGTTGGGATACAGCGTTTTGTGATCGCCCAGCACTTCCAGCTTTACGAGCTTCCAGCCGCCCGCTTCGCGTGCAAGCCGTAACGTACGCACCGCATCGTCGGCGGTGTAGCAACCGGCCGTGTTGGGAAGATACGTGTATGTCTTGGGGCTGACGTAATCGACCAGCATGGGCTTGGACGGATCGGACAAATTCACGCGGCGCACCGCGACCGTAACAATTTCTGCGCCTGAGGCCTCAATGGCGCGCGCAGTTTCTTCGAAGTCTTTGTACTTGCCGGTGCCCACCAGCAAACGCGACGTGTACGACTTGCCGGCGACCGTGAACGTATCCTGGTGGCCTGCGTCGGAAGAATGAGCGTCAGCATTGCCGCCGCCGATGAAATGCACGATTTCGATTTTGTCGCCGTCGGTGAGGACAGTGCTGTTGAAGGCCGACTTCGGCACGATCACCAGGTTGCGCTCAACCGCCACTTTGCCCTCGGCAATGCCGAGATGCGTCAGCATCCCCTGCACGGTGGCCGCGCTGGGCAGATTGCGTTGTTCACCATTGATCGTGATGTTCATGGGCACTCGCGACAGACGTTAGCTCTAGGTGCTTGAAATAGCAGGCATAGCTCGGGACGCAAGGGGTCCTTCGGCTTGGCAGCCATGCGCCGAAAAAAGCGGCCAAAACCCGATTTTATCCCCAGTTTGGACGCCCCAAGCCCCCAAAAGCGCCCCTAAAGGCCCCCCGCGCACGCCAGTGTTGAAGGCTTTGGGTCCATAGTATAAGCCATACGACCGGTTAGGGCTCTGGAATGGTTAACGCCCTGATCTGGCACAGTTATTCACTTCAAGACCTCCAGTGGACCGCACCCGCGTGGCACACAAGATCCTCGTTCTGAACGGCCCGAACCTCAACATGCTGGGGACCCGCGAGCCTGAGATTTACGGCCATACCACGCTGGACGACATCAAGCGCTTGGTCGAGGCGCGTGCCAGCACCCTGAAGCTGGATGCAGATTTTCGCCAAAGCAACAACGAGGGTGAACTGGTCTCGGCCATTCAATCGGCCCGCGGCCATTTCGACGGCATCATCATCAATGCGGCCGCCTATACGCACACATCAGTTGCGATCCTGGATGCGCTCTTGGCCTGCAGTGTACCGGTTGTAGAAGTGCATTTGTCGAACATCTACCGCCGCGAGGAATTCCGGCATCATTCTTACGTATCACGCGCGGCGACGGGCGTGATCTGCGGCTTTGGCGCTGAGGGCTACGAACTGGCCCTGGATGCCATTTCTAATCTTCTAAATGCCAATCTTCTCAACAAAAAGAAATAAAACCAACACGTCAAAGGTGGACCACGATCATGGCAATCGACGGCGATAGCGTAAAGCAACTGGCCAACATCCTTGCGGAAACAGGATTAAGCGAAATCGAATACGATACCGGTTCGCTGCGCATTCGTGTCGCGCGCACGCTTGTGGCCTCGGCCCCTGTTTACGCGGCGGCTCCGGCCGCGGCACCCGCCGGCGCCCCCGCAGCAGCGGCCCCGGCCGCGGGCAGCGATGTCGCCTCGAACCCGGGTTGCCTGAAATCGCCCATGGTCGGCGTTGTCTACGTGTCGCCCGAACCCGGTGCCGCGCCGTACATCAAAGTCGGCGATCAGGTAACGGCGGGCCAAACGGTCCTGATCATCGAGGCCATGAAGACGTTCAACCAAGTGAAGGCTCACAAAGCTGGCCGCGTCAGCCAGATCATGGTGGCCGACAAGAGTCCGGTGGAGTACGGCGAGCCCTTGATGC
>JAEUKL010000347.1 GCA_016793005.1 Rhodospirillaceae bacterium
GGGTGCGGCGGCATAACCCCCAAAACCAACCACCACGGCAGGCTGCAAACGCTTGAGCATACGATAGGCCTGCACCGCGCCGATGCTTAACAGCACAGCCGATTGCAATTTGCCCAACAGGCCGCGACCCGCCAGCGAGCCAGCGTGGATGAAGTGCTTTTCAATCAGGCTTAATGTTCCGCCAAAGCGCTCGCCGCGCTCGTCGGTGATGAGGGCCAGGCGATAGTTCTGCGCCAGCAACTCTTGCGCCACGGCCTCGGCCGGGAATACGTGCCCGCCGGTGCCGCCGGCGGCCAGAACGATCAGCGGTTTTTGGTCCAGATTGTTGCTCATATGGCGTGCCCCTCTGGGTCGCGGCGGCGGCGCGTGAGCGCCAAAATCATGCCCATGCCGACACCTAGGGCTAATAACGATGAGCCGCCGTACGAAATGAACGGCAAGGTCATGCCTTTGGTGGGCATCATGTGCAGGCTTGAGGCCATGTTGATGATGGCCTGCAGGCCGAACTGAACGGCCAAGCCGCCCACGGCCAAGAGCACGAACATATTTTCTTCGCGCATTACTTTCATCAGTGCGCGGATCACCAGGAAGGCGAACAAGGCCACCATCAGCAGGCACAGGAACACGCCGAACTCTTCACCAGCGACGGCGAAGATGAAATCGGTATGCGCATCGGGCAGGGCTTCCTTCACACGGCCTTCGCCGGGGCCGCGCCCAAACAGGCCGCCCTGCTGGAAGGCGCGCATGGCTTGCGTGATCTGGTAGCTGTCACCGCTGGCGGGATCGAGGAAGCGGTCGATGCGGCTGGCGACGTGCGGGAATGTGAAGTACGCGCCGACAATCGCGCCCAAGCCGGCCACGGCGATCAGGATCACCCAGAAGATCGGCAAGCCGGCCATGAAGAACTGCGCGCACCACACGGCTGTCACGACCAGCGTCATGCCAACATCGGGCTGGCTGAGGAGGGCGGCAGTGACGACCAGCAGCAATCCGGCAGAGATAATGTTACCCGGAAAATCCTCACGCAGGCGGTGTTCGGCGAACATCCAGGCGGCAACCACGGCAAAGAACGGTTTGATGAATTCCGACGGTTGCAGTGACATACCGGCCAGATAAATCCAACGCTTGGCACCTTTTACTTCAACGCCTGTCGCCAGCGTGATCAACATCAGCAGCAGCGTGATAACGAATCCAATCACCGCAAAGCGCCGCACTTGAATGGGCGCCATCAGCGAGATGGCGAATATCATCATGATGGTCGCGGGCAGGAACACCATTTGGCGGCGCACGAAGTGGAACGTTTCCGCGCCAATGCGGCCTGCCGCCGGTGGGCCGGCTGCGAAATTCAGGATAATGCCGATGCCGATCAACAAAGTTGTCGCGGCCAAAATCCATTTATCGACGGTCCACCACCAGCGGCCGACCGTCGAGATATCCGTGCGGGCAACAGTCGTGCTCATGCGGCTTCACCTGATTTGGATTTGCCCGATTTTGATTTTCTCGCTGTGCCTTCTGGCCATAACTCCAGAACCTCAGCGCGGAACACGTCGCCGCGATGCTCGAAGCTCTTGAACATGTCGAACGACGCGCAGGCCGGAGACAGCAGCACCACGGCACCCGGCATTTTGTCTTTCATCGCGCGCGTGCCAGCGTCTTCAATGGCGGTTTCCAGATCTTCGTAAAGATCGTGCGCGACTTTCCCGGCCTCCAGCGTGTCGGCAAAATCGTCCGCCGCTTCACCGATCAGGTAGGCGTGGCGAATACGCGGGAAGAGAGGCTTTAACGACTCAATGCCGCCGTCTTTCGCGATGCCGCCCGCAATCCAATAGATATTGTCGTAACAGCGCAGCGCTTTTTCAGCTGCGTCGGCGTTGGTGGCTTTGCTGTCGTTGATGAAAGGCACGCCGTTGATTGTCGCAACCAGTTCTTGGCGGTGCGCCAATCCTTTGAAAGTCGTCAAGGCATTGACGATTGTCGCCGTCGAAATGCCTTGCGACAGAGCTGCAGCTGTGACGGCAGCCGCATTCTGCCAATTGTGTTCACCCGGCAGGGTGGGAATTGTTTTAAGGTCGATCAGCGCCGTGGCGTGGCCTTGGGTGGCATCCATCAGGACGCCGTTGTCGACATACACGCCGCCGCGCGTAACCTGCTTGGTCGAAATGGCCATGACGTTGTGCAGGCCCGCACGAACAAGTTCGTCGCGCACCGCGGCGCTATATTCATCGTCGATGCCAATCACCGCCGTGCGAGGGTAGCGCTGGCCTTGGAAAATGCGCTTCTTGGCCTTTACGTAGCCGGCCATATCGCCGTGGCGATCAATATGGTCAGGCGTGATGTTCAGGAAGATCGCGGTCTCCAGCGACAACGCCGGAACCAACTCCAACTGGTATGACGACAACTCCAGCACGTATGTGCCCAACGCTCCGAGCGAGCCGAGGTCCAGGGCCGGTGTACCCAAGTTGCCGCCCACCTCGACCGCGCGATTGGCGGTGCGCAGCACGTGCGCCATCAGGGATGTGGTGGTGGATTTACCGTTAGTGCCGGTAATGCCGATGAATGTCGCTGCCTCTTGGGCACGACACAGCAAGTCCACATCGCAGACCAAGGGGATGTCTTGCGCGCGCGCTTTGACAGCTAACGGATGCGGCTTGGGTAGCGTGTGTGGTACGCCGGGGCTCCAGACGATCAGCGCGACATCAAGGCGCGCGGCGTCTATGTCCATCAGCGCCCAACCTTCTGTTTTTGCTTTCTCGCGCGCTTCCGCTTTGTCGTCCCACACGCACACATATGCGCCGCCGGCTTTTAAAGCGGCAGCAGCGGACAGCCCGGATTTCCCCAGGCCCATCACGCCGACGCGGCTTCCAGCATATGTGAAAACAGGAACCATAAAGTCTAACCCAAAGCCTCTAGCGCAGTTTCAGTGTGGCTAAGCCCGCAATCGCCAGGATCATCGCGATGATCCAGAAGCGAATAACGATGGTGGACTCAGCCCAACCTTTTTCTTCGTAGTGATGATGCAGCGGCGCCATGCGGAACACGCGCTTACCCGTCAGCTTGAACGAGGCGACCTGTACGATCACCGACAGTGTTTCCAACACGAACAAGCCGCCCACCAAACCCAGCACGATCTCGTGCTTGGTGATGACGGCAACCGAACCCAACGCGCCACCCATGGCCAGCGAGCCCGTGTCGCCCATGAACACCATGGCCGGCGGCGCGTTGAACCACAGGAAGCCCAAGCCAGCGCCGACAATCGCCGCACCAAATACGGCCAGTTCGCCAGCGCCCGCCACGTAATGCACTTGCAGATAATTTGCGAACACCGTGTTGCCGATCAGGTACGCAATGATGGTGAACACGCCGGCTGCGATAATCACCGGTACGATCGCCAAGCCGTCCAAGCCATCCGTCAGGTTCACGGCGTTGGACGCACCCACCATCACGAACACGGCGAAGGGGATGTACATCACGCCCATGTTGATCAGCACGTCCTTGAAGAACGGCACCGCCAGCATGTTGGCCAGGTTTGGCGTGCTGATGTCGGTGATCCAGAAGGCCGCAAGCCCGGCGATGCCGATTTCGGCAACCAGTTTGATCTTGCCCTTCACGCCGCCCGAAGACCGGCGCGTGACTTTCATGTAGTCGTCCATGAAGCCGATCAGGCCATAGCCCAGCGTGACCAGCAGCGCCACCCAGACGTAGCGGTTGCTAAGATCGGCCCACAGCAGGGTTGCGATACCGATGCCCAGGAGCATCATCACGCCGCCCATCGTTGGTGTGCCTTGCTTGGTCAGCACGTGGCTTTGCGGGCCGTCGGTGCGGATCGGTTGGCCTTTGCCCTGCTTTACCTTCAGCCAGCGAATGATCGCCGGGCCGAACACAAAGCACACGATCATCGCTGTCACCACTGATGCCCCGGCTCTGAACGTCAGATACCGGAACAGGTTGAAGATCGCGAAGTCGTCGGCAAATTGGTAAAGGCTAAACAGCATCCCCGATAATTCCCCCTGAGTGTCCTAACTAATGTCCGTTCGCCGCTTTCGGTGTGTGGGCCCCCAGACCCAACACCGCATCCACCACCGCGCCCATGCGGCTGCCGTTCGAGCCCTTCACAGCGATAAGATCGCCCGGCTTCACGGCACCAGCCACAAGCGGCGCCAGCGTGGTTGAATCTTTGGCATGCCCGCCGCGTTTCTCGCGTGGTAGCGCGTTGTGCAAGTGTTCCATCAGGGGGCCTGCGGTAAACACCGCATCCACGCCATTCTCGATGATGGCCGACGCCAGTTCCGCATGCAGTGCGGGGCTTGACGCGCCCAGTTCAAGCATGTCGCCCAGCGCCATCACGACGCGGCCCGTGTGACTGCGTTTGATCTCGCCTAAATTATCGGCCAGCGCTTTGATGGAAACGGGGCTGGCGTTGTAAGTCTCGTCGATCAACGTCACACTGCCGCCGTGCATCGGTACTTCGGTGCGCAGGCCCCGGCCTTTGGTGGGGGCCAACTGCGCCAAACCGGCAGCAGCTTCGGCGATATCGCCGTCCACGGCGCTGACGGCCGCCAAGACAGCGATTGTGTTCAACGCCCACTGCTTGCCCGAGACAGCTAAGTCATAGGTGACGCGCTGGCCCAGAATGTCTGCAACAACCTGCATGCCGGTTGTTTTCAGCGCCATGCCGACCAACTTCGCGTGCGCTGAGCCAGCAGTACCGAACGATATGACGCGCGCGCAGCCATGCTGCTTGGCCGCAGCGGCCATGCGGTCAAAGTGCTCGTTATTGGCGGGCAGCACGATGGCGCCGCCCGGCAACAGACCAGCAGCAATGCTGACTTTCTCATCTGCGATTTCGGCCACGGAATTGAAGAATTCCAAATGTACAGCGGCCACAGTGGTGACAATCGCCACATGGGGCCGCACAAGTTTGGCCAGCGGCGCAATTTCACCGGTGTGGTTCATGCCCAGTTCGAACACGCCGAACTGCGTATCACGCGGCATGCGCGCCAACGTCAGCGGCACGCCCCAGTGGTTGTTCAAGTTGCCCAGTGTGGCGTGCGTGCGGCCCAGCGCGCCGAAAGCCAACTTCAAAGCTTCCTTGGTGCCGGTTTTACCAACACTGCCCGTGATGGCGGCAATTTTCGCAGTCACGCGCGCACGCGACGCAGCACCTAAATTATTGAGGCCCGTAAACGTGTCCTTAACTATCGCCAGCTTATTCTGCAGATGGTGAGACAGGTTTTCCGGGATTCGATGCACAAGAGAACCGGACGCTCCGGCCTTCAACGCGGACTCCACGTGGTTGTGGCCGTCATGCGTCGGGCCTTCAAGGGCTACGAACAGATCGCCCTTCGCAACCGTACGGCTGTCAATCGACACGCCGGTCACGGACCAATCACCTGAAACAGTTCCATGCGTCGCGTTGGCGATTTCAGCAGACGTCCACAAGGTCATGCGCGCACCTCATGTAAATGACGTTGCGCAACGTCTGCATCGCTGAACGGAATGACGGTGCTGCCGACAATCTGGCCGTTCTCGTGGCCCTTGCCGGCAATTAGCAGCACATCGCCCGCATTCAAGCCGGCAATCGCTGTTTTAATGGCAAGATCGCGGTCGCCGATCTCTTCGGCGCCCACAGCGCCTTGCAGGACTTCACGGCGAATGGCGGCGGCCTCTTCGGTGCGCGGATTATCGTCGGTGACGATGACGCGGTCGGCCAGTTCCTTGGCTTGTTCGCCCATCAAACGGCGCTTGCCTTTGTCGCGGTCGCCGCCGCAGCCGAACACAACCACCAGCTTGCCGGTGGTATGCGGGCGCAGCGCGTTCAGAACGGTTTCAAGCGCATCGGGTGTGTGGGCGTAATCCACGTAAACCGGCGCGCCATTTTTGTGGGCACCGACAAACTGCAAGCGGCCCGGAACACCTTTCAGTGTTTCCAACGCGGCCACAGCCTCTTTCGGGTCCGCACCCGACGCCAATACAAAACCCAAGGCGCACATGGCATTGGCGGCTTGGAAGCGGCCGGCCAACGGCAAAGTGACATCGTATACTTGGCCGAACACATTCAGCTTCAAGCGCTGGGCTGCGGCTTCGCGCACAACGCCAAGCAGGCGGATCGTATCGCCGTTCTCGCCGAATGACAGGACGCGGAGTTTGCGCAAGCGGCACGCCGCATCAAGCGCCGGAAACTCAGGGGTGTCGGCATTCAGCACGGCCATACCGCCGTCGACCATCACGTCGGCGAACAGGCGCATCTTGGCTGCCAAGTAAGCCGACATGGAGCCGTGATAATCCAGATGATCGCGGCTTAAGTTCGTGAAGCCCGCAATGTCAATGCGCACGCCGTCCACGCGGAACTGGTGCAAGCCGTGGCTGGAGGCTTCCATCGCCAGATGGGTGACGCCCGCGTGCGCCATGGTGCTGAGCAGGCTGTGGACACCTACGGGATCAGGCGTGGTCAGCGTGCCGTCGAAGGTTTTGCCCGCACCCCATGCGCCGAGTGTGCCCATGTAGCCCGATTGCTTGCCCAGCG
>JAEUKL010000370.1 GCA_016793005.1 Rhodospirillaceae bacterium
GTTTGGAAAAAGTTGCGCACGCGGGCGAAGACGTGCTCGGCAAATTCCGTGACGGCGCACTGGAAGTCAGCAGTGATGCGGTCAGCCTGATCCTGGTTTGCCTTGATCGCATCCGTACCGTGATTGAAGCGCTGGCGGAAACCGGCAACGAGCCGGAAGGTGACGACAGCGAATTGATTGGTGAACTGCGCGCCATGGCCGAGGGTAAAGCCTCGCCGAAGGCTGCCGCGCCTACTGCTGCCCCCGTGCAGGCTGCCGCTACCAGCGCCATAACCACCGACGCAGGCTTCCCGGTCGCAGCCGAGCTGCTGGAAGAATGCGCCGCTGCCGACGGCCCACAAACGACTGACGCCGGCTTCCCGGTCGCGGCCGAGTTGCTGGAAGAATGCGCCGCCGCCGAGCAAGCTGCCCCGGTACCTGCCCCCGTGGCGCAAGCCCCTGTCGCGGCCCCCGTCCCCGCGACCACTGCACCAACAGCGCCTGTTGTGAAATCAGTGCCTGCCGCAGCCACTCAGAACGAAGCGCGTTCTGAATCCAATGGCCCGGCTCAAGCCAACCAGTCGATCCGCGTGAACGTGGACGTTCTGGAAAACCTGATGACCCTGGTTAGCGAAATGGTGCTGACGCGTAACCAGCTGCTGCAGTTGGCTCGCGCCAACGAAGGCTCGCCGTTCGTCGAGTCGGTGCAGCGCTTAAGCCGCGTCACCAGCGAACTGCAGGAAGGCGTCATGAAGACGCGTATGCAGCCGATTGGCAATGCCTGGAACAAGTTGCCGCGCATTGTCCGCGATCTGGCCAACGAGCTTGGCAAGAAAATCGACTTGGTGATGTCGGGTGAAGACACCGAACTTGATCGTCAGGTTTTGGAACTGATCAAAGATCCGTTGACGCACATGGTGCGCAACTCGGCCGACCACGGCCTGGAGCGCCCGGCGGATCGCGCTGCGGCCGGCAAAGGCGACGTCGGCACGATCAAACTAAGCGCCTTCCACGAAGGCGGCCACATCATCATCGAAATCGCCGACGATGGTCGCGGCCTGAATGCCGAGAAAATCAAAGCCAAGATTCTGGAAAAGGGTCTTGCCAGTCCGGACGAGCTGAGCCGCATGACAGAGGCCGAAATTCAAGGCTTCATCATGAAGCCCGGCTTCTCGACCGCCGAGAAAATCACCAACGTCTCGGGCCGCGGCGTCGGCATGGATGTGGTGCGCTCGAACATCGAGAAGATCGGCGGCACGATCCAATTCGTGTCGACCTATGGCCAAGGCTCGACCTTCACCATCAAGATCCCCCTGACGCTGGCAATCGTGTCGGCCTTGATCGTGAAATCACGCGATAACCGCTTCGCCATTCCGCAAATCGCGGTGCAGGAAGTGGTCCGCGCGTCGGCCCGCTCGGAATACCGCATCGAAACGCTGAAAGGCGCGCCTGTGCTGCGTCTGCGCAAGCACCTTCTGCCGCTGGTGGATCTGGCATCGACACTGACGATTTCAGACAACCCGCTGAATGAAGGCTACGTCGTGGTCTGCAAGCAGGGTGGTTCGCTGTTCGGCGTTGTCGTTGACAGCATCTCGGACGCGGAAGAAATCGTCGTGAAACCCTTGTCCACGCTGATCAAGAACACGCTGTTCTACTCGGGCAACACCATCCTGGGCGATGGCTCGGTGATCCTGATCCTTGATACCAACGGGTTGGCCAGCCGCTTGGGCGCCGGCGTCAAGACGACGGAAGTCGTCGACGTGGTTGCCGACAACCGCAAAGACACGCGCAACATCCTGCTGTTCAAGGCAGGCACCGGCCTGAAGGCCGTACCGCTGTCGGAAGTGCACCGTATCGAGCACTTCGATATGACGAAGGTCGAGATCGTGCAGGGTCAGAAAACGATCCAGTACCGCGGTCGCTTGTTGCACCTCTCGGCCATCGCCGATTCGGAAGGCGTCCGCAACGAAGGCCACCAGACTGTGCTGGTGTTTGGGTCCGACCAAAACCAGGCGGGCCTCGCGATCGACACCATTGTCGACATCATCGAGGACGAACTGGTCATCGCCCGCAAGAGCGCCACAGCCGGCATGCTGGGCTCGGGCATTGTCGGCGGCAAAGCCGTCGACTTTATCCAGACCTCGCACTTCCTCACGGAAGCCGCAGCCCACCTTGAAACACCCAGAAACACCGTGATCTTAGGAGAAGCAGCATGAACGTCGTCGACATCGCCACCGCCCGTAAAACGGCGTCCTCCACGGACTATGTAACCTTCACGGTTGGCGGCCAGCACTTTGGCTTGACCGCCATTGATGTCCGCGACGTGTTGAAAACACAGGCTCTGACCCGTGTTCCGATGGCCCAGCATGAAATCGCCGGCCTGATCAACCTGCGTGGCCACATCGTCACTGCCGTTGACCTGCGCCGCCGCTTCGGCCTGGTTGATCGCACCTCGGAAGAACGCCCGATGAGCATCGTGATCGAACACAAAGGCGAGCAGTTCTGCCTGTTGGCCGACAGCGTTGGCGACGTGCTGGCCTTAAGTAGCAACGACGTCGAAGCGAACCCGACATCGATGGACGACTCATGGCGCAGCGTCTCGAAGGGCGTTGTCCGCCGCGACGAAGGCCTGATGATCCTGCTGGACATCAACACGACCATGACTTTGGCCGCCTAAAAAGTATCGCGTATCAGTTACAGGACGCAGAACGTGCAGCGCACATCCACCTTCTTTCAAGCATTTGCCCGCAAGCGCAGCACCTTGCTGTTCTTCATCGGGATTGTTGTTAGCTTGGTGCTGATTTGCGCTGCATACCTTCGCTCAACCTACATCGCCAACCAAACCCACGTTGCTTACAACAGCGCCAATGCCAGCGTGCTGGCGTTCAACGAAGTCCGCTCGGCGCTATTCGACCTTAGGCTTGTGGCCGAAAAAGCGTTGGGTACCGACGACCAAGATGCCGTTGACCAGCATGACGCCATTATCAATGATTTATTGTTGTCCCTGGAGGTTCCGGGCACATCCGAGAAAGTTGCCGACAACGCCCCGGCGGACATGACGAAAGCCCGCACGGTACTGGCGGAAGACGTACGCACCTACGATAAAGCTTTCGATGCGGCCCTTGAGGCGACGAAGGCCGGGAGCATGATGTCCAGCGATGCCGTCAGCTCTTTGCAACCGCACTACGTGAATCTGCAGTTCCGCGCCGAGCGCGATTTATTGGACGCGACCCGCATGATTGAGGGCCTGGATAAACCCGTCAACAGCGCCATGCTGGCCTGGAATCTGGCGTTTGGTATTGCCTTGCTTGCCTTTGGCGCCATGACCGTGTGGCTGTGGCAACGCTGGCGCGGATCGATGAGCATGTTCGTCGCCTCGACCGAAGCCGAGCGCAGCCGTTTCCGCGACTTGGCCTTGGCGGCGGCCGACTGGTTCATCGAGCTTGACTCGGAGCTGCACGTCAGCGCCGTCAGCGAGCCACCGGAAGGAACGCACGAAGTGCCATTCATCGTCGAGTGCGCAATCGGCCTACGCCTGCAGGACGCCGTGGCGGGTGATTATGGCTTGAAGTCCAACTGGGCGCCGTGCCTGACGGCCATGCAGAATCATGAGCCCGTGAAACGGTTCCGATACATTGTAGCCAATCCACTGCTGGGCCCGCGTCACTACGAATTGAACGGCTTGCCCTACTTTAGCAACACGAACGAGTTCCTGGGCTATCGATTGGCTATTGCCGACATTACGACGCAGGTTGAAGCGCTGACCAAGCACGATGAAGTGTCGCAGTTGCTCAACTCGCTGTTCGAGCACAGCCCCGCCATCATCTCGGTGAAGGACGTCGAGGGTCGCTATACCGCCATGAACAGAGCCGCTGAATCGGTCCTTGGCGTAGATCGGAGTGAAGCGCTAGGGCACGATTCGAGCATCTTATCCAACGCTGAGTTGGCAGAGCGCATCACTGAAGAAGACTCGCGCGTCATGGAGTCGGAAGAACCCATGACCTTTGAACACGATATGTGGATCGACGGCATCTTGCGCACCTATCAGACCACGCGCTTTCCGATTCTTGATACCGACGGCTGCATGCACGGCGTTGGCGCGATTGGCGTTGATGTCACCGACCGCCGCCGCGCCGAACAGGAAATTCAGCGTCGCGCGAACTATGACAGCCTCACCGACCTGCCGAACCGCCACCTGTTCCAGGACCGTCTGACGCAGGCCTTGGCGTCGGCCAAGCGCACCGGACAGCCGCTGGCCGTGCTGCACATCAATCTTGATGGCTTCCGCGCGATCAATGACGTCCGGGGTGAATCCGTGGGCGACCAGATCCTGGTTGAAACGTCGTGGCGCGTGAAATCGTGCCTGCGCGACACAGATACCGTGGCCCGCCTGACCGGCGACGAGTTTGGGATTATCCTGACCAACCTGGAAAAGGCCGTCGACGTTGCCAAAATTGCGGAAAAGATTTCGGCGACGATTTCAGAACCCGTCACCATCGACGGCATCAGCTGCTACCTGACGGTTGGCGTTGGGTACTCGGTGTGGCCGGACGGCGGCGAAACCGCCGAAGCCATGACGCGTCATGCCGACATCGCGTTGCACCGTGCGAAGCGCAGCGGCCCAGGCCGTATTGTCTGCTACTCCGCCGACATTGGCGACGCCTTGAAGCAGCATCAGATTATTGCGCAGTCACTGAAGTCGGCCGTGCCAGGTAAAGAACTGTTTGTCATGTATCAGCCGCTGGTGGATGCCATCACGCAGGAAGTTGTCGCCGCCGAAGCTTTGATCCGTTGGGAAAACCGTGACCTGGGCCTGGTGCGCCCTGACCGCTTTATTCCTATCGCCGAGGAAAGCGACGCCATTATCGATATCGGCTCGTTTGTTCTGCGCCGCGCGTGCCGCGATGCGGCCACCTGGAATGAGAAGCGCCGGCGCGCCGTGTCGGTATCCGTCAACGTGTCGCCCAAGCAGTTACTGCGGACCGAGTTTGTGGACACCGTAAAGAGCGTCCTGAACGAGACCCGCCTTGATGCTCATCTCTTGAAGATCGAAGTGACCGAAAGCGGTCTGATGGACAACGTCGAGCGCTGCCAGTCGGTATTCGCGGAACTGCGGGCACTGGGTGTCAAGATTTCGCTGGATGATTTCGGCACCGGTTACTCGGCGCTGGGCTATCTGCAAAAATTTGAGTTCGACGCTTTGAAGCTGGACCGCTCGTTCATCCGCGACATCAAAGTCGGCGGCGGCAATACCACCGTTGCCGAGAGCATTATCTCGATGGCGCAGCGTTTAGGCCTGACGATCGTTGCCGAGGGCGTGGAAACCGAAGAGCAGTTAGACTTCCTGCGCAGTAATGGCTGTGACCAGATCCAGGGCTTCTTCTTCAGCCCGCCGAAGAAACTGGGCGACTTCACCAGCTATGTCATTCAGCAGGATCTTGCCAAGGCCGCATAAGCGATGACCGACGCAGAGCCCAAGATCGAGTCCGGCCAAGAGCAGCGCAAGAATTTCGCAATTCGCGAAGTCTCGCAGATCGCCTTTGCGGGTTTGCTCGACACACTGGAAACGCAAGGGCTCACCGATATGGTAAAAAACCTGCGCGGCATGGGCCAAGTCGAGAAAGTGATGCGCAAAAGCCCGGCTATGGTGGGCATGTTGGTCTCACTGGCCTGGAAGTTCCGCGAAGCGCCCTTGCTTGCCGGTCTGTTCACCACGCCTGAAGGCCATGTGGCCGCGCAAGAAACCGAGCCCATGGGCCCCTGTGGCCGCAGTTTTGCAGACATTCGCAAATCGCACCTTTTAGGAACTGCGCGCCTGTTCCTGACCCAACGGCCTGAGGGGAAAACCATAGCGAAAGCTGGAAACCCGGGCCTGTTGCAAAAATTCCTCGGTTTATTCAAACGCAAAGCCGCGCCGGTGAAGAATGACCTCGGCAGCCTCTACCAGGCTCTTAAACCGCACTTACGGCACCAGGGGCAGTTTGAGCTGATCCCAAGCTATGCGGCGATGCCCCTGCGCCAGATCAGCTTGTTGGGTGGACTACTGCCGGCGCTGCTCAGCACCGAGGCGGTGATCGCAGTCTCAACCCTGCCTGCGGGCCCCTCCAAAGCACTGCTGAAGCTATGCCGGCAGTTTGCCACGACCGTCCTGGCCCGGTCAGACCTGACACCGCGCTATGTCGCAGCCACAACGCTTTTTGTCGGCAACGGTAACGGTGCCATTGATGACGCCGTTGCGGGCTATGCTCTGAACAAACTGCTCACCGATTACAACGACGTTGTTCCGTCCATTGTGACTGATGAAGACGCGGCGTTGGATCTGGTCCGGCGCTTGGCGCCCACTGTAGGTATCGATTTGTGGTCGATTTTCCGTCAGCCGACACAGGCCGTGAACATTCGTTTCTGCCCGGAACCCATAGCGCAAGTCTTGGGTATATCGGCCGGCATGATCCACGAAGCGATTTCGTCGAGTCTGTCCGCCGCAAAAAACCTCGACGCCATGGGCTTAATCCTGGCCGAGATTCTGAAAGACATGGGCGCAGAAAAGTTCGAGCGTATTGTAAACACGCTGGAGCACGTAAAACTGTGGGATAGCGTCGTCGCCAACGTCAACCGCGCCGACAATTTAGACTCGGGCGCGGATTTAACTCTGCCGAAAAATGCCGCGAGCTTGCAGTCTGTCGCGACCCTGGCACTGCGATCCTTTCAAAGTGCGGGCAGCCCCGTAGCCGCAGCCAAAGCGGCCTAGGCGCAGCCTTACAATACCTTGATTCCAATAGATACATGAGCGCCTGTGAGTAACTATGGCGCGCTATACTTTGGTATAGTGCTCCCCCCCTCCATACCGCAGTGCCGCTCCATTATCCGGTTCCACAATGGAACCCTCCACCCTGCGCTGTCACAGTGCGCTCACAACAAACCGATGGCGCATCACCATGAAATCATTTCTCCTCGTCGATGACTCCGCGATTATTCGTAAACTCGCCAAGCGCATGCTGGCCAAGCACCAATACGAGTTCAGCGAAGCTGAAAACGGCGCAGTAGCATTGGACATCTGCCGCGCCAACATGCCGAGCGGCATTCTGCTCGACTGGAACATGCCCGTGATGGACGGCCTGACGTTCATTCGCGAGTTGCGCACCCTGCCGGGCGGCACCAAGCCAAAAGTTCTGTTCTGCACCACCGAGTGCGAAATGGACAAAATTGAAACCGCCATGGGGGCAGGCGCTGACGAATTCATCATGAAACCGTTCGACGAGGAAATCCTGTCCTCGAAGCTCGAACTGGTCGGCCTCGCTTAGCACACGTACACCCGAGGGGGCCTTAGCATGTCAGTTCTCGCATCCACACCAAACGCCAACGCGAACACGATCAATGTTCTGATCGTCGATGATTCGCTGGTGATCCGCGGTACCATTGCCCGCATCCTGAAAACGGTTCCGGGCGTTCACGTGGCTGCCACCGTTCAGAATGGCCAAGCCGCCGTTGACCGCGTTAAAGCCGGCGGCATCGACGTTGTGATCCTCGACATTGAAATGCCGGTGATGGATGGCTTAACCGCGCTGCCGCAGTTGCTGAAAGCCGATCCCGGCATTTCGGTGATCATGGCTTCAACGTTGACCAGCCGCAACGCCGACATCAGCTTGCAGGCGTTGTCGTTGGGTGCGGCCGATTACGTGCCGAAGCCGACATCGGCTACCGACATTTTCACCACTGAAGATTTCCGCCGCGAACTGAGCGAGAAGGTTGTCCACCTCGGCAGCCGCCGAAAGAAAATCATCATCCCGACGACTCCGGTGCAAGCCGCACCCATCGCCACCGTAAAGCGTGGATTGACGAAGCCGCGCGTGGTTGCTGTGGGCAGTTCCACCGGCGGGCCGGCCGCGCTGATCAAGCTTTTTAAAGCCCTGCCGAAGTCCATCAACGTCCCGGTCGTCGTGACCCAACACATGCCACCTGCGTTCACAGCCATCCTGGCGCAGAACCTGCAACGCGACACGGGCTGGGCCGCAAAAGAAGCCGCCGATGGCGATGTTGTCGAGCCCGGCCGCATTCTTGTGGCGCCCGGCGACTATCACATGCTGTTTGATAAATCCGGCACCACTGTAAAAGTGCGCCTGGACAAGGGTGCGAAAGAGAATTTCTGCCGCCCCGCCGTCGATCCCATGCTGCGTAGCCTGATCGCGATATACGGCCCCGCCATTTTAAGCGTTATCCTGACCGGCATGGGCTCGGACGGCATGAACGGCAGCAAGAACGTTGTACACGAAGGCGGCACGGTCGTCGCCCAAGACGAAGCATCCAGCGTGGTGTGGGGCATGCCGGGTGCTGTGGCCCGCGCGGGTATCGCAGCTTCCATCCTGCCCCTGGACCGAATCGCCGCAGAAGTAGAGAGCATCGTCGGAGGACGCGCGTTATGATCGCCACTGATTTCGAATTCCTGGCCAGCTTCCTGAAGACGAACTCAGGCCTGACCTTAACGCCTGACAAGGCTTATCTGATCGAGAGCCGCCTTCAGCCGATTACCGTCAAGCATAGCAAGGGCGACGTCGCCGGTTTGATCAACGCTCTACGCTCGTCTGCCTCAGGCGACCTGCGCCGCGATATCATCGAAGCCATGACGACCAACGAAACGTCATTCTTCCGTGACAGCAAGCCCTTCGACATCTTCAAAAATGAAGTCCTGACCAAGCTGATCGCTGCGCGCGCGGCTAAAAAGTCCTTGCGCATCTGGTGTGCCGCCGCGTCGTCGGGCCAAGAGCCCTACTCGCTTGCCATTATGCTGAAAGACGATCCGCGCCTGGCAGGCTGGAAAGTCGACCTGATTGCCTCAGACATCGACACCTCGATTCTGGCTAAAGCCAACGCCGGCAAGTACTCGAAGTTTGAAGTCCAACGCGGTATGCCAATCCAGCTGCTGATGAAACACTTCAACAAGCTGAATGACGACACTTGGGAAGTGAAGTCTGAAATCCGCAGCATGGTGCAATTCCGCCAATTGAACCTGTTGGAAGACTTCGCATCAATCGGCACAGTCGATGTCGTCTTCTGCCGAAACGTCTTGATCTACTTCGATGCTGCAACCAAAGGCACAGTCTTGGAAAAGACCGCCCGCCGCCTGAATGACGATGGCTACCTGTTCTTAGGGGGCGCTGAAACCGTATTAGGCGTTAGTGCTGCTTTTGAACCCTCAGCGGGCCATCGCGGCCTGTATGTAAAACCCCAACGATTGGCGAAGGCCGCTTAAGGCAATAGTGATCAGAGAAGTGATCAGAGATGAGTGACGCCACTCCCCAAGCCCTGGAAGCAGCCGTCCCGAATGCGCAAACGCCAGAGACAAGCGTTGCCGAGGACACCGTAAAGCCCGCAGTTGATGTGACCCATTTCAACTTCGATGCAAAGGTGTTCCACGTTCCGGGGGCACGCTTTGCATTGACCGAGAACGCGCGTGAACCGCGGTTTTTCGTCGACTTGGGCGGCATCAGCGCCTCTTTGTCGGTCGACGTTTTGCAAAAAGAATTCTCGATTGGGCGTGACAGCAGCGACATGAAGCTGATTCAGATTGCCGTCAGCGGGTTGCGCTTCGTCGATGATATTCGCACCGGTGACGCAGTACCGGCGGAAATTCTGAACGGCTCGGTCTCGTGGCCGATCAAGTCCAAGCACAAACTGCATGCCGCACGCCGCCTTCAGGTTCAGTTATTGTCTTGGGTTTCGGGCAAAGAACTGCTGCTGACCAACTTCGACGAAATCGACAGTTTCCTGGAGCAGATCGAGAATAAAACGAAACTGAAATCAGCTTTTGCGACGGCTGCGCAAGAGCTTGGCTTCGGTCCCGACGGCGAAGAGAAAGTGATGGATTTGCTGCAATCGCTGACCCGCGAGCTGTGCTACATCGAAGCCTTGCGTGAGCGCTTCTTGTCGGTGCGTAACATTGCCGAGCGCCTGATTGTGCTGCGCCGTCTGTATTCCAGCGATGCCCGCGTGAAAGATGAAATCCGCTGCATCGGCCTGCTGCTGGGCAAAGCCATCCAGGAGTACGAGAAGATTTTCTTCGACGTCGACGCCCAGACCAGCGAAATTATCGGCGCCTTGAAGTCTATTGATCGGCAAATCAAATACATCCGCCAGCGCCGTGACGAACTGCACTACATCATGCGCGTGTGGGACCCGATCATCGGCCAGTGGAGTGAATTAAAAAACGAACGTTCACGCGCCATGGACAAAGTCTTGACCGCAACCTACCGGCTGCTGGCTCCGCGCTTCACGATCAGCCGCAGCATGCGCGCGGCATAATCGCAACACTTCATATCTTTTCATACCTACGCTGTTGTTTCAGCCGAAAGCCCACTGCAATATGCTGCGGGCTTTTTTTGCTGGAATTGATGTGTATGAAAAACCGTTCTGAAGCAGCCGCGGATACGGCCACCGATTTGTCCATCGCAACGCTGCGCCAGAACCTGGCGCAATATCATGCGCTGACGTCACAAACACCGCTGTTTAACCCTGTGGGCCAGCTCGGCTTTGACCTGTCGCGCAAGCTCGAATCAAGCAACGTCCGATTAAGCGATATCGCTGGACTGGCCGACGCACTTGAAAAAACCGCCTTTGCGGATCGCGCCAAGAAGCGTCATGATTTTGTCGCGCCGGTCGGTGTTGCCGGCAATGTGAAACGCTTCCGCGAAATTGTGCAGGCGAGTGCCGCGACAGGCGATTTCTCGGCTTTTACGCAAAAGTGGTCGCAGCAAACGTTAGGCTGCGTGTTCACCGGCCACCCGACCTTTATGCTGAGTGCAGCAGATAATGCCGCCTTGGCCGCCGCCGCGACACACCCCGACGCCCCCATTCATCGCCCGGCCCCACAGAAGCCCGCAGCAATCACCATCGAGACTGAGCACGAAGCCGCTTTGGCCGCCTTAACCCGCGCGGCCGATGCTCATGACTTATTGATTGATGCCGTTCTGCACGAGGCGCGCGATGCCTTCCCGCGCCATTGGCATACCCTGCGACCCCAGCCGTTCGGGTTCAGCACATGGGTTGGCTACGACATGGATGGCCGTACGGATATTCCATGGACAACCTCGGTTAAGTTCCGATTGCGCGAAAAGGCGTTTCAGTTGGGGCGCTATGTCGAGCGTGTTGGTAAAATTCTGGACTCGGTCGATCAGGCGCACGCCATTCATGCGCCGCTGTCTCAACTGCAAACGCAACTACAGGCGGCCCATGGCCACGCGCAAGACATGCTTGCGATCTTTTCCAAGCCGCTTGAGACACCGGTATTATTGTCCGAGGCTGCCAACGCCCTCACGGCGGATCACCCGGCGAAACTGATCTCGGTAGATGCCGTTTTACAGCAGATCGACACCCTGATCGCAGCCAGCAGCGGTGCCGCCACCCTTGCCCTCGTGCACCTGGCCGCCGTTATGAAATGCCATCGCTTAGGCGTGGGGCATGTGCACTTTCGGATCAATGCGTCACAACTTCACAACGCGATCCGCCGTCGCTTAGGCACCGATGCAACCATCATCATGGATAGCCGCACAGCACTGGTGCGGCTGCATGCGTTGCTGGCCGAAGCCGAAGCACTGCCCGTGAATTTTGCTGCCCTGGCCATCGAAACCACCACGGCGGTGCGCCAATTCCTGGCCATGGCGCAGATCCTGAAACACGTGGACGCCGACAGCCCGATCCGCCTCCTGATTGCCGAGAGCGAACAGCCGGTAACAGTGCTGTCAGCCGTATATTTCGCTAAGCTGTTTGGGATTGCAGGCAAGGTGGATATTTCACCGCTGTTTGAGACTGAAGCAGCCCTGGAACACGGCGCACGCATTCTGGATGCGCTGCTGGCCGATCCCTACTACCAGGCTTATGCGCGGGGGCGCGGACGGGTCGCCTTCCAGACTGGCTTCTCGGATGCTGGCCGCTTCTTGGGTCAAGTGCCCGCATCGCTGGCCATCGAACGCCTGCAAGGCATGGTAGCGCGGCTGATGACAAAACACGGACTGACCGACGTTTCGGCGCTGATTTTCAACACGCACGGTGAGTCGATGGGGCGCGGCGCGCACCCTGTCAGCGTCCGCGACCGGCTGGCCCATGTCATGAGCCCCTGGGCGCGCGGGCAATTCATGCGCGAGAAACTGAAACTGGAATGGGAAACCAGCTTCCAGGGCGGTGATGGGTTCGTGCTGTTCGGCACGCTTGACCTAGCACTGGCGCTACTGGTGCGGATTGTTGAAGGCGAGCGCGATATCAAGGCTGCAGCGCTGACACCTGATCCCTTTTACGATGAGATCGACATCTCGCTCGATTTTTACCGGGCCTTACGCGAAGTTCAGTCACAGTTCTTCGCCGAACCCACTTATGGCCGTACGGTTACCGCTTTCGGCTTATCGTTATTGCGTGAAACCGGTTCGCGAAAGACGCGGCGCCAGTCGGATGTCAGCATGCCCAACAGCAGTGGGCTCTCGAAAATCCGCGCCATCCCACACAATGCAGCCCTGCAACAACTAGGCTATCCGGTGAACGTGATCGCAGGTGTGGGCCGCGCCACTGAAGGCGACCTTGATCGCTTCGCCGA
>JAEUKL010000389.1 GCA_016793005.1 Rhodospirillaceae bacterium
CATGGTAGGCCCGCTTTTGGGGGCGCGTCGACGGGGGCAACGCAAAACGGCGGCCCCTGAGATGCAGGTGGCCGCCGTTTGGTTAGGTATACTCGTAAGCCTTAGGGCTTAGCGCCGCTTAAGCTTCGTTCAGGAACGCCAGCATTGCGGCGGCTGTGCCGGCGGGTTGATCCTGATGCGCGAAGGCGCTGGCGTTCGGAACGTGGAACGACCGGGCTTTGGGGATCTTGCTTAAACCTACCGGCTCGAAGTTCTTATAGTTGCCGTTTTCGCCGTACATCAGAAGTGTGGAGGCCGTGATACGCGGCAGGTAATTCACCACGCCGGCATGGCCGACGCCGCGTTCGGATGCGCGCACCCAACTTCCAGCCTTGGCGCGGCTGGCGTTTTGTTCGTCGTTGATGGCTTGGTCTTTCACGCCGAAGGTTTTGGTCGCGACCTCTAAAGGCCGCGCCAAAGGCCGCCATTCAGAATCGTAATTCTGCGCTGATTGCTTGTCTTGCTCTTCTAACTCAGCCCGTGTGCGCGCATCGCCGAGCGCCACGCTGAGAAGAATGAGTTTGTTGAACTTCTGCGGCCATAACGCAGCCGCCACCGTGACGATGCAGCCGCCCAGCGAATTGCCGCCGGCCGCACATTGATCAATACCCAAGGCATCAAGTGTCGCCATCAGCATGGCTGCCGATTCCGGCAGCGATACCCAGTAGGGCGGCGCGCCGTTCATGACTGAACCGCCGTGGCCAGGATTGTCGATGACAATGACGCGGTGGTTTTTTGCCAGCAGCGGCGCCACATGCCGCCAGTCATCCACCCAGCCGCCTAACTTCGGCATCAATACGACGGGCTTGCCTTCGCCGACAGACACCCAATGGATTTTGCCGCCCGCCACCGCGACTTCGCCCTCGCTGGTCCATACCCGCGATTGCGCTATCGCAGGTGAACTGAATGCGGCGGCGGTGGCTGCGAAGGTGAACGCGCGGCGTGTGATGTTCATAACTGAGGACCTAGAAGGATAACGTCCAGTGTGTGCCTTCGGTTTTGCAGACGGTGGCTTTTGACTCTGTCGCTTCCCCACTGTCATCCAGTTTCAGCGTTTCCGTGATGATGCGGCAGGTGAATCCGCCATGGGTGGACGGGTCCTCGGCAAAGGCGGTGCCGGCATGGCCCTTCAAGTCCCAATACACGGTTTCCTTACCGGGGCCGTCCAACGCGTCCAACTGAATCATGGACTGTAAAATCAGCTCGTCTTTCGTCAGCTGATCCAGCAGTTCCGGGGGCATCACTTCTAATATCGCGGCGCGCTCTTTCGACATTTTCTTTTTGGGCATCTTGGCCGCGGCTGCCTTGGCGGCGCGCTGTTGCGCCGCAGCGACCTGCGCGGGCGTTGGCTGTGTCGGCTGTCGCGCGGGGATCACCACGCGGCGGGGAACGGTGTTGTACATGGTTTGGGCCGGAATGCGTTGAACCGAGCGTACAATAGCATGTGAACTAGTGGTCACCGTGCGGGTGACTGCATTCGAAGATGCAACCACTGCCCGCGATACGGCGGCCGCGGCATTCACCACCGCGCAGCCTTGCAGCAGCGGCAGGGCCGCCAACAGTGCGGCGACCATAACTGGTGTGCGCAAATTCGTGCGTGAATTCAAACGATGCCCCCCAAGGCTTGCGGATAATCTTAGCACGGTTTCGAAATTTTAAGCGCTGCGTTTCAGGCCGCGCGTTTCGCGCTATGGCAGCGCTTGATCAGTTTGCCCAGTTCCTTGAAGTCTTTGGTACGTGGCGATGTGGCGCGCCAGATCATCGCTACTTCACGTTTGGGCTCGGGGGCTGTGAAGCGTTTCAAGACAATGCGCGGGTCAGGCTTATCGGCGCGGGTTACGAGTTCGGGCAGCAGTGTCATGCCGTATCCGGCGGCCACCATCTGTAACACAGTGTTCAAACTGGTGGCCCCCAGGGTGGTCAGATTCTTGGGGCTTGCCACATTGCAGTATGACAACGCCTGATCGCGCAGGCAGTGGCCTTCTTCCAGCAGCAGCAATTGATCGGGGGCGATGCTGTCCGCGGAGAGGCGCGCGGGCAGGCCATGCGCTTTGCTTGTACCGACAGCAACCAGGAATTTGTCGTCGAACAGCGGCAGCACGTCGAAGCCTGAACGGTTGATGGGCAAGGCCAGGATCGCCACGTCCACCTGGCCGCTGGCCAGTTCCTCGACGAGCGCGTCCGTCTGCGTTTCCCGCAGTTTTAAATCCAGGCGCGGAAACTCTGACTGAATGGTCGGTAGGCACAAAGGCAACAGGTAGGGCGCAATGGAGGGAGTAATGCCGACGGTCAGGCGGCCCACCAAGAGGCCGCGCCGCTGCTTGGCAAAATCTTCCAGATCGCGCGCTTCGGCGACAATGGCAGTTGCGCGACGTAGGACTTCCTGGCCTTCCGTGGTGAATTGCGCAGCCCCCCGGCGACGCTCGACCACCTGAAAACCGAGCGTCTGCTCCAGTTCTTTGATTTGCGTCGAAAGTGCGGGCTGGGTGACATGGCACAGTGCCGCGGCCTTCGAAAAATGGCGCGTTTCTGCCAATGAAACCAAATAGTTAAGCTGCTTGAGGGTAACCACGGCGTCGGCCTATTCATAAATAAAAATTATCATAGAAGAATTTATTATAATTTTTCTTGTTGGCGCCGTTCAAGCACCATTTGCCCATAGACGCTGTTGAAGAAAGGGCAAAGACCATGACGACATTGACCACAACTGCCGGCGCTCCTGTTGCCGACAATCAGAACTCCATCACTGCAGGCCCGCGCGGGCCCGTGCTGTTGCAGGATTACCAGTTGATCGAAAAACTGGCCCACCAGAACCGTGAGCGTATCCCCGAACGCGTGGTGCACGCGAAGGGCTGGGGGGCTTACGGCACGCTGACCGTCACCAACGACATTACCAAATACACGCGCGCCAAGATTTTCACTGTTGGCAAGAAGACGCCTCTGATCGCGCGGTTCTCGACCGTTGCGGGTGAGCTGGGTGCCGCCGATGCCGAGCGCGATGTGCGCGGCTTCGCTTTGAAATTCTACACCGAAGACGGCAACTGGGATTTGGTGGGCAATAACACGCCGGTGTTCTTTATTCGCGATCCGATGAAGTTCCCGGATTTCATTCGCACGCAGAAGCGCCATCCGAAATCGAACCTGCGTTCGCCCACGGCCATGTGGGACTTCTGGTCGCAAAGCCCCGAGAGCATTCACCAGATCACCACGCTGTTCTCGGACCGCGGCATTCCGGCCAGCCCGCGTTTCATGAACGGCTACGGCAGCCATACGTTCAGCTTCTGGAATAACGCGGGCGAGCGTTATTGGGTGAAGTTCCACTTCAAGACGATGCAGGGCCACAAGACGCTGACCGATGCCGAGTCCGAAGCGACGATTGGCAAAACCCGCGAGAGCTATCAGGAAGATCTGTTTGGCTCGATCGAGCGCGGCGACTTCCCGAAGTGGAAAATGCAGGTGCAGATCATGCCCGAACTGGATGCGGAGAAGACAGCGTACAATCCCTTCGACCTGACGAAAGTCTGGCCGCACGGCGATTATCCGCTGATCGACGTGGGCGTGCTGGAGTTGAACCGCAACCCGGACAACTACTTCGCCGAAATCGAGCAGGTGGCCATGTCGCCGTCGAACATCGTGCCCGGCATCGGCTTCTCGCCCGACAAGGTTCTGCAAGCGCGCATCTTTGCCTACGCGGATGCTCACCGCTACCGCATCGGCACGCATTACGAAGCCTTGCCGGTGAATGCGCCGAAGTGCCCGGTGCACCACTACCACAAGGATGGCTCGATGCGCTTCTTCGGGACCAGCACCGGCCATCCCGATGCCTACTACGAGCCGAACAGCTTTGCTGAGTCGGCCAAGCAGGATGCGAGCGTGGCTGAACCGCCGCTGCGCATCTCGGGTGATGCGGACAAGTACAATCACCGCGACGGCAACGATGACTACAGCCAGGCCGGTGACTTGTTCCGCTTGTTCGATGCGGCCCAGCAGAAGCGCGTGTGCCAGCGGATTGCAGGCGCGATGCAGGACGTGCCCGAAGCCATCGTGCGCCGCCAGATCGGCCACTTCCTCAAAGTGGACCCGGCCTATGGCCAAGGCATCGCGGATGTTTTGGGATTGAAGATCTAGTTGCCCCAACCCGGCGCCGTGTTTCCCACGGCCGCTTCGTCAACGGCGCCGGGACTTCTTTTCAGGGTGAGTGTTATGCGTACTGCTTATTTGATCGCCGGTTGGTCTAGTGTTGGGTTGGGCTTGATCGGAGCCATGTTGCCGGTCATGCCGACAACGTGTTTCATGATCGCAGCCCTGTGGTTCTTCTCAAAAAGTTCGCCGGCATTGGCGCTGAAGTTGCTGAACCACCCGCGTTTTGGGGCTCCGTTGCGTGCCTGGGTCGGCGACCGTGCGATCCCCACCGAAATCAAGGCCGTCGCTGTATCGTCGTTGGTCGTTTCGGGGGTCATTGTGGCTCTGACTGTACAGAACATCGGGGTGGTAGCGATTGTGCTGTCGGTCCTGGCCGGAGTGGCTGCTTACATCGTCACGCGCCCATCGCGCGCCTTAAAACAAACCGAGGTGGTGTCATGACCTTGCATCGCACTATGAATCAGACCGCATTGAAAACACTGACCTTCGCTGTGCTGCACTTCATGGTGGGCTTTGCGGTGTCTTACGCGTTCACCGGATCGGTATTGATTGCGGGCGGTATTGCCCTGGTCGAGCCCGCCATCAATACGGTCGTATTTTATCTGCATGAGACTCTGTGGACTGCAAAAACGGATGCCCATCGCTTCGATCCAGCGTGTGGAGTTCCGCATTTGCAGGCTGAACAGGGGGGCAATCGTATTTAGCGGTCTACGGCAGACGAGGCGTAAGCTAGGCTCCTTCAGCATGCGGAGGGGTAGATGTTCGAGCGTCGGGATGTTCTGGCAGGTGTAGCGGTGGGCGTGGCGGCCCTGGCGGCAGTAACGCCGGATGCGGCTCAGGCCAACTGGGGCAAGTCTGCCCTGAAGGCGCCGTTTGATCGGCGCATGGTTGTGAATAAACCGCGTGCTTACCGCGTCATGGAAGAAGCGAAAGTTGACGGGATTATTGCCTTGAACCCGATCAACGTTTTCTATCTGTCCAATTTCGTCAGTTACCGCACCAAAATGATGAACCCGCATCCCAGTTTTGCGGTCATGGCGCGCGATGAAAAGCAACCCATCGGCACGGCGGTGTCGTCATCGGACTTGTGGGAAATCGCCAGCAAGGAACGCGACTACGCCGAGCTGGTGATCCCGTACAGTGCGCCGACGAATTGGCGCGATGTGGCGGCCAAAGGCGACTTCAGTGTGGAACCCACATCGGTTGCGGGCGGGCGCTGGCCCATCAGCGACAAAACAGAAACGCCGTGGGAACACGACTGGGCCGCCATCAACGCCGCCTGGCAGGGCAAGATGGCGCCGACACCTGAGTGGGCCTTGGTGCGCTTGCTGAAAGAGATGGGCTTGAGCAAAGGCCGCATTGCCGTCGATGACTGGCGTATCGCCCACATCTTGCAGGATTTGGGCTTCAATGCCGTGACCTGCATTCCGGGTGACAACATTTTCCGGCGCACCCGCATGGTCAAAAGCGAGGTGGAGTTGGGCTTCATGCGGCAGGCCGCGCGCGCCAACCAAGACGCCGCCATGGCGATGTTGCAGCAACTGAAGGCCGGTGCCACCAAGGCCGATATTGACCAGTTGTTCATGATCGAGGCCGCCAAGCGTGGGGCCAAAGCGACATGGATTGCCGCCGGTACACCCGCCGGTATGGTCGAGCCTGAGTTGAAACCCGGCCAGGCGATGCTGATTGATGCGGTGAGCCAGATCAATTTTTATCATGGTGACTTTGGCCGGACTTTTGTCTTGGGCGAGCCGTCCGAGGCCTTGAAGAAGCGCACGGCCATGATGAAGGTGGGTTGGCAGGAAGCATTTGCCGCGCTGAAACCGGGCTTGAAGTATTCCGACGTCAGTAAGATCGGCCTGGAGGCCATGAAGAAAACCGGCCTGTCGGAACTGGCGGTCGGCTGCGGGCCGCACTCGGTAGGTTTGCAGCACACCGACCATCCTTTTGTCGAAGGCCTGCCCTATGCGGTGTCGGACGATATCGTTCTGGAAGAGGGCATGACGATAACGGTCGATTTTCCGAGTTTGTCCTTGGGCTTGGGCAATGCGCACTTTGAGGATTTGGTGGTCATCACCAAAACCGGTGCGGCACCATTGGCCAGCATGGGCGAACCGTTGGTGGTCGGCTGACGTTTTGCACTTATCACGCGCATCAATAAAAAGAGGTTTTGCGTCAAAACTAAAGCGCGCTTTTTGATAGCGAAAGCAAAGGCATGAGAGTTTAAT
>JAEUKL010000409.1 GCA_016793005.1 Rhodospirillaceae bacterium
AGTTGCCCAGGTTTTGGCGGCCGCGCAACGTAACGGCGTTGTGAAGATCGGTTTCGGCGGCAACGAGCAGTACATGCAATAAATTCGCCGTATTCACCGCTTAGGTTGTGGGTGATCGGCGTTTATAGGAGGACGTATGACTAAGTTGAACTTTGGCCGCGTGTCGATACGCGTTCTGACACTGGCTTGTACGCTTGCGTTTGGTGCTGCCGTTCTGCCCTACACTGCCTCGGTGGCAGTGGCGCAGGATAAGAAGGAAAAGGCCGAGAAAGGCCCGCAGGTCAGCGCAAAGGTCGGCAAGCCTTTGAAGGCTGCGCAAGACGCGATCACTGCGAAGAATTGGAAAGAAGCGAAGGCCAAGATCGACGAAGCCAACGCGATGCCCGATAAGACGCCGTACGAAGTCTATGCCATCGCCAACCTGCTCGGTTACGTCCAAGTCAACATGCAAGACTATGTTGGCGCGGCGAAAAGCTTTGAAACCACGCTGAACAGCGAATTCACCCCCGCCGACCAGAAAATCGCCACCGCCAAGTCCGTCGCGCAGTTGAACTACCAGAACAAAAACTATGCGAAGGTCGCCCAATACGGCGGCATGTACCTGAAGGAAAATGCCGGCGATTCCGACATGCACATGATGGTGGGCCAGGCCTACTACCTGCAGAACGACTTCCCGAACGCGGCCAAGTCCTTGAAGGCCGCCGTCGATACGGCTGAAAAAGCCGGCAAGACGCCGAAGGAAGACTGGTTGCAACTTCTGATGAGCGCCGACTACGAGCAAAAGAACGAAGCCGGCCTGCTCAACACCCTGCAAAAGATCGTCGCGCTGTACCCGAAGGGCCAGTACTGGGATCAGTTGATCCAGCTGCAGGAAAAAGAAATCAACGCCAGCGGCAAGTTCGACCTGGAAATCTATCGCCTGCGTATGCACATCGGCTCGAAGATGGAACCCGATGAGTTGCGCGAAGTGGCCGAACTGGCGATCCAAGCCGGTCTGCCCGGCGAAGCCCAGAAGGCCATGGCAGCAGCCGCTGCCACTGGCGCCAAGACCGAACGCGATACGCGTCTGTCGGGCATGGCCAAGACCCAAGCCGAAAACGACAAAAAGACCTTGGCTGACTCTGAGAAAGCCGCGGCGGCTGCGCCGACCGGCGAACCTCTGATCAAGACCGGTGAAGCCTACCTGACCTACGACAACCCGGTAAAAGCCATCGAGTTGATCCAGGCCGGTATCAAAAAAGGCGCGAAAGATCCTGATCGTGCGAAACTCCGTCTAGGTGTCGCCCAGTTGGAAGCCAAGCAGACGGCCGAAGCCCGCAAGACGTTCGCCTCTGTGACCGCTGGCACGCCGTACGGCAAGCTGGCGAAGCTTTGGGCGCTTTCCGCCCGCTAAGGCCGCACAAAGGCTCAGAAAGCTCTTTAAAAGGCCCCGCGGGCATCCTGCGGGGCCTTTTTCGTGCCCCCCCCTCCGCTCCTGCCCGGGGACGAATAGCCTGCTTTTGAGGGAATATTAACCCTCTCAGCGCACTGTCAGGCCTTCCGAAACGCTTTTTGGGCGAATCCAGGCGATGGGCGTGCAGTTCGAACGTGTGATGTTCTCATCCAATAGCTCTCTGACCCTGATTGTCAGCGACCTGTTGCGCCAAGTCCGCGACGGCGCCGGCCCTGTGGCCGATACCGAAAGCGACATGGAAGACTGGATCAATGCCATGTCCCGCCAGTCGGCCCCGATCATTCATTCCGCCGCCGGCCGCGAGAACCTGGAAGCTTGGCTGGCCGAAGTGGAAATGGCTGGTCTTTAGTTTCCGCTTCACGCCGATAAACCGTGTAATTGAAACAGGCCTGTCGGGCTTTTATAAGCCTGCTGAAGGGGTGCAGCTCTCGCACCCTGCCTTTTCGACAGCAGAGTTGTTTGCCCATGCTGACCCAGCGTTCGAAGTATGCGTTGCGGGCGTTGCAGGCCCTGGCGGCCCAAGCCGCAGATACGCGCATGCTGTCGTCGGCCATAGCGAAAGAGCAACGCATTCCGCAGAAATTCCTTGAGCAGATCCTCCTGGACCTCTGCCGGCGCGGGATTGTGGTCAGTCATCGCGGCCGTAACGGCGGCTATATGCTGGCCAAAAAAGCCACCCAGATTACGGTCGGCGACATTATCCGCTATACCGACGGGCCCTTGGCCCCCATCGCCTGCGCCAGCCTGACGGGCTACGAGAAGTGCACTGATTGCATTGACGAAAAGCGCTGCTCGATCCGCAAGATCATGCGCAAAGTCCGTGATTCGATCTCGGACATCCTGGACCACACCACCCTGGCCGATACCCTGGCCCGATAGTTAACACCCGGCCGGTTTGCCCTGCATTTAGACCGGCCTGTAGCAGAATATTCCTTGATTCTTATTCCCTACTAAATCCGTCGATTAATCGGAATTGGCGGAACAACCATCCATCTAGATCATTCCGCCTCTGCGCGGCGCTGTTGTTTGCGCACGGCCATAGACCTGGGGCCATCACACCTGAGGAGAGAACGATGCGATACCAGCCAGCTTTCAAGAATGTGAAGTCCAAACTGTTTACAGTTGCGGCGGCGGGCGTGATGGCATGCATGAGCGTGGCGACTACAGCGCACGCGAAAGATCAGACGATCTTGAACGTGTCGTATGACCCGACGCGAGAACTGTACCAAGAGATCAACACAGCGTTCGCGGCGCAGTGGAAAGAAAGCGGCGGTCAGCCCCTGACGATCCAGCAATCGCACGGCGGTTCGGGCCGTCAGTCGCGCTCGGTGATCGACGGCTTGAAAGCCGACGTCGTAACACTTGCTCTCGCATACGACATCGACGCCATTGCCGATAAAGCGAAGTTGCTGCCGGAGAACTGGATCACACGCCTGCCCGACAACAGCGCACCCTACACGTCGACCATCGTGTTCGTCGTGCGCAAGGGAAACCCCAAAGGCGTAAAAGACTGGAACGATCTGGTGAAGCCGGGCGTCTCCATTGTCACACCTAACCCGAAAACATCAGGTGGCGCACGTTGGAACTACTTGGCGGCGTGGGGCTATGCTTTGCGCAACAACGGCGGCAGCGAGAAAACCGCACAAGACTTCATCAAAGCCCTGTTTAAAAATGTGCCGGTTCTCGACTCAGGCGCACGCGGCGCCACCACGACCTTTGCGCAGCGCGGTATCGGTGATGTGTTCTTGTCTTGGGAAAACGAGGCCTATCTGATTCAAAAAGAGTTTGGCGCAGATAACTTCGAGATCATTGCTCCGTCGGTCAGCATTCTGGCCGAGCCGTCCGTGGCATTGGTCGATAAGAACGTCGATGCCAAAGGGACGCGTGCCGCTGCCGAAGCCTACTTAAACTTCCTGTACACCCCGCAGGCGCAGGCCATCATCGCCAAGAACTTCTATCGCCCGCGCTCGACCGAAGCGGCCGCAGCCGCACCGGTGAAGTTGCCGAACATCACGCTGTTCACGATCGATGAAGTCTTCGGCGGCTGGAAGAAAGCGCAAAGCACGCACTTCAACGACGGCGGCATCTTCGATCAAATCTACGCGCCGTAAGACGTAGTTTCACCTAACAAAAAAATAAAAAGGGGAATCACATGATTACTCAACGCTATAGCTTTGCCTTTTTTCTGCTGAGTTCCGTCAGCCTGGCGGTGCTGTCTGCGTCTGCCAACGCTGGTCCGGCCGAAGATGCGCGCATCAAAGCCCTGGAAGAACGCCTGGAGCGTTTAGAAAAGGCCAATGACGACCTTGCGACCAAGAACAAAGCCTTGGAGGAAAAAGTCGACTGGCGCACCGAACGTCTGGAAAAAGTCGAGAACAAGGCTGCCAGCCTGGTGAAATCCGACGTCTCGCCTACCATTGTGGACCCGTCTGGCAACTTCACCTTCAAAGTGCGCGGCGTTGTGGATGCCGACTACGTGTACTTCAACGAACGCGCAGGCGGCTATGACTACAATACGGGGACAGCGTTCCGCCGTGCCCGCTTAGGCGCCGAAGGCGATGCCTTCAAGGACTTTAAATGGCGTTTGGAAGTGGATTTCGCCGGCAACGTGACCGCGATCCAGGATGCCTATGTGTCATGGGGCGGCATTAAAGGCTGGACGTTTACGGCCGGCCAGCAAAAGGCGCCGTTCAGCCTCGAGTCCAACACAAGCGACAACTACAACACGTTCATCGAACGTGGGGTGGCGAACGTGGCCTTTGGCAATGCCGGTGCCGAGCGCCGCGTGGGTATCAACAGCCAGTTTGTTGGTGAAACCGTTACAGCCACGTTCGGTTTGTTCGGTGACAACGAAAGCTCGGTGCGCGCCGATACAGCCCCGGATGAAAGCTGGGGCTTCAACGGTCGCGCCACGTGGGACCCGATCAACTCCGCCGACGATCAGCGCGTGTTGCACCTGGGTGTATCGGCCTATTGGCGCAGCGGTTTGAAGCAAGCCAGCGGCGCCACCACGCTGAAAGATGCGCTGCGCTTGTCTGACCGGCCCAGCATTCGCGTCGATGGCGGTTTGATTGCCGATACGGGCGTGATCACCAGCGTGAAGGATATCAATTACTGGGGTGTTGAAGCCGCAGGCGTGTTGGGCCCCTTCTCGGTCCAATCTGAATACGGCGAACTGGAAGCGAACCGCATTGGTTTGAGCGACGTCACGTTCGACGGCGGCTATGTGTACGGCTCTTGGTTCCTGACGGGCGAATCACGCACCTTCAAGAACGGTACTGTCGACCGCCTGCGCCCGAAAGCGAACTTCAACCCGCTAAAAGGCAACTGGGGTGCGGTTGAGTTAGCGCTGCGTTACGACTGGTTCGACTTTGCAAATACACCCGTTGCGGCGCGTGCCGGCAACGACGGCCACTCGGTTACCACCGCACTGAACTGGTACCTCAACCCCAATACGAAGTTCCTGTTCAACTGGGTCCGTTTCTCAGGTGACAACACGCCGCTTGATCCGGTGGGCAATGAAACCAAGGGCGATGCGTTTGCCGCGCGTCTGCACCTGGATTTCTAAACCCTACGTTTGAGCAACCGAAACCCTATTCACCCTTTGGGCCGGAGATAAACCATGACCGATCCTTATGCTGTTGGCTTATCCGCCGACAAATTGTGGAGCGCGGAAGAACTGTGCGCGGCACATGATGCGTCGTCTGGTCCGAGAGGCGCTTATGCGCGCCGCGCCGCTTCAGCGCGTGACATAGATTTAGGCTTAATGCGCCACGGGGTGAGGATTGCCGTCAGCTTCGGCACGCTCTGCATTCTGCTGCTGACCATCTACGCGCTGTCGCCCGGTGGCATTGAATCAGTGCTCAACACCCTGGCCATTGCGGGCCTGACCCTGGCGGCGGTGTTTCTGGTTCGGGTCTGGGATGAACTTCGTCTCCTCTGGTCACAAAATAGAGGACAAAATCCCGCAAAAGGCGCTGACAAGGCCAAATTGCGCTAGGCCAAGCTGAAACGCCGCCCTCTTCTTGGTACTCAGGGCTTCTTGCTAACTCAAAGCTCTGAATTCACACGGAACTTAAGCTTATCCGTGCGGCCTTCCGCGCGAACCTGTGTTTTGTCGACCATGGCGTGTTTTGTAGAATGAGTGAAATGTCAGCCACTGTACCGCCGTTTGTGCCCGAGGCCGCACGCCCCTCGCGCACCACCGCTACTTTAGGCGCGTCGGCGCGAAAGACGCCCGCCTGGACCTTTGCCAAGCGCTCGGTTCTGCCGGGCTTCGGGCTCAGCTTGGGCTTCACGCTGTTTTACCTGTGCGCCATCGTGCTGATTCCCCTCGCCGCCATGGGCTTCAAAGCTGCGGGCCTGACGTGGGATGAGTTTCTGAA
>JAEUKL010000429.1 GCA_016793005.1 Rhodospirillaceae bacterium
ACTCTTGCCCTGATCGGGCACGACATCACGATGCGCCGGGCGCTAATGCTGGCGGCGATTGTTTGCCTTGTGATGCAGGCCGTGCAGTATACCAGCGTTCCAATGCTGCGCTTTGGTGCCGTTGGTTTTACATCGATCATGATGACGCTGACGGCGGTGATTTTCTTCACCCGAAGCCGTTCTCTGTTTTATGTGCTTGCGGGTATGGTCAGTCTCATGCGCGCGAGCAACAGCGCGGCTTATGTCTACATGCTGAGCGGCTTGGCCGCGCCGGAAGTTTTGCCAAACCTGACCAGCGCCAGCACGATCTTCGTCAATTTGGCGATGGGATTGTGCCTGCTGCTGATCACGTTTGATAATGCACAAAAGGTGCTGAAAAAGGCCAATGATGCGCAGCGCGAGGCACAGCAACTTGCCGAAAGCCTTTATCGAGAAAACGCGACCATCGTACATGCGTTGGATACATCGCAAGATCGTATTGTGATCGAAGATGCCAGCGGGATCGTCGTCTATGCCAATAGCATCGTCATTGAAATTTGGGGTGATGGGAACAAAGCCAACGTTATCGGCAAGCATTTCTACGATGCATTTCCCAGTATGAGACATTTGCGCGAGCGCTACTTACCCTTGGCGCAGGCGGCCTTCGCCAGGGGGGACGTGCTCGATTCAGAATTCGATGTTTTGCGCCCCGATGGCCGTCACGCGCACAATGAGGTGCGGATTATGCCGCTGCCTGACGGCGGTTTAATTTACACCGTCAAGGACGTGACGGATATTTACCGTCGCGAGCAGCGCGAACAGCAGTTGAAGCAGCAGTTGATTGAAGCGCAGCGCCTGGAGAGCGTGGGGCGGCTTGCCGGTGGCGTCGCGCATGACTTTAACAACATTATTGCAGCCATTCGCGCCTTTGCATCGCTGATCGCTGATGCGCTGACACCGGATCTAAGGGCGCATTCCTTCGCTCACCGCATTGTCGACTCCTGCGACCGCGCAAGCGAACTGGTGCGCCAAATTCTGCTGTTCTCGCGGGCGAGCCAAGCAGACTTGAAGCCCATCCCTGTTTCCGGCGTGATTGCTGAAGTACACCAGTATGTGCGCGCTAACATGCCCGCGAACATCGGACTGAAAGTGGAGACGCCGCGCAAATATCTGACCGTACGCGGCAATACAGGGCAGTTGATCCAGGTGTTCATGAACCTTGTGATCAATGCGCGGGATGCGGTTGGCGGTAAGGATGGGCGGATTCAGATTTTTTCTCAGGAAGTGCAGCTGAACGGGCCCGAACTGGATTCATTCAAGCCCGGCCTGACGATGGCCAAAAGCGAACGTGACGACGGCGTTTTAGTGCATCAATTCGTCGTGGGCGTGCCGGTGCCCGACCAGATGTATGTCTGCGTCACGGTGCGTGACAGCGGGGTCGGGATGTCGGGTGCGACGATGGAACGCATGTTCGAGCCGTTCTTCACGACCAAGGAAAAGGCGCGCGGTACAGGTTTGGGTTTGCCCGTGGTGGCGGCCGTGATTACAGCGCATTCCGGTTTTATTGTGGTCGACAGCAAGGAAGGGCATGGTACACGCGTGCGCGTATATCTGCCGTTGACCGACCTTGGCGTCGAAGGCGAGAGCGTTGTCAGCTACAACATGGCGGAGTTGTCGGGCCACGAGCGGATTCTGCTAGTCGACGACGAAGTTGATTTGGCCGATGCGACGGCTCTTTTGCTGAGCAAATTCGGGTATGAAACCGCGCCTTTGCATAGTGGGAAGGAAGCGCTTGAGATTTTTTCCGAAGATCCGACAGCCTGGGATGTGGTGATTACCGATCAGGTCATGCCGAACATGACGGGATTGGAATTGATCGGGCACATCAAGAAAATTCGCGCCGATATTCCTATCATTCTCTGCACCGGCTTTAGCGAGGAAGCGACCGAGCAGTCGGCCAAAGCAGCCGGTGCAGCGGCATTCTTCAACAAGCCTGTGCGGCCCGAGGATTTGGCGATGGCGATCCGCAAAGTCCGCGTCAGCGCATAAATTTTTATGAGCCAGGAAGCGAGACCAGCGGTGTAATTTTTGTGGTATCGCCGGCTTGCAACGTCACCAACATGCTCATGAGTGAGAACGTGGTTTTAGAGCCGATGTCATCGTCGGCGATATAGAACCATATGCCGCGGTAAAATATTTTCACGGCCGCTTTCGCGGGCTCAGTTGCTGATGAGCGAATGTTGAAGATCCGCTTGGGCACGGCATCTTCTCCGCCAGCTGGTGAATCAGCAATGCGCGTGGCCACATCCTCGGCGGGAACATCCACACTCTGAGATAAATAGAACATGGTGCGAAACAAAGATCGCGTCGCCAAGCTCGCCCCCGTTCCGCTACCGCCAAAACCCTGACGCAGCGGGATCAGGCTGCCGTCGCACGGGACGTTCAAGGCTTTGCAGACGGTTTGATACGACGGTTGCTCGC
>JAEUKL010000027.1 GCA_016793005.1 Rhodospirillaceae bacterium
CCACACGATGCCGATTTCACCGCTCTCGGCTGTGGTGCCGTCATCCCGCGCGACCTTAAGCTCAACACCCGCGAACGCCCGCCCCACAGACTCCAGCGGGCAGCCCTCCGCCGTTTTCGCAATGCTGACAAAGCTCAATTCCGACGCGCCGTAGTATTCGACGACCACGGCGTTCGGGAAAGTTCGCGCCAAGCGCTCACGCAGTTTTGGCGGCAGCTTAGCCCCCGCAGTGATGATGGTCTGCACGTTCTCAGCAATGCGGCGCGGGTATGCGTCGAGCATAAGGTCCAACACGGTTGGTGCAGCCGCGATGGCGTTCACATCACCATGACACGCAAGCTTCATCATCCGGTCCGAGTCAAAGCGCGATTCAAAAACCACCGTACCACCCGCGTTCAACGTTTCCACGGCCGCATACAACGACAAACCATGGCTGAGCGGCCCCGGCACCAGCATATGCGTATCGGCACTGATGCCGTATTCGGCGGCTGAGGCCGCGAAGGATGCAGTCCATGTGCGATGGTTGCGAATGAATGCTTTTGGAATCCCTGTCGTGCCCGACGTAAAGCCGATCAGAAACGGCATATCGGGCGTGGGTTGCGACAATACCGCGCGGGGTCCATCGTGATCTTTGCGCCAGATGTCGACAGCGCCATCTGATGTAAACAGCACATGCGGCGCATGGGCTTTCATCATCGCATCGAAGGTCTCTTGCGGCCAGCGCGGCTCGAACAGCACAAATACCGCTCCCGCATAAACCGCACCAAAAAATACGTCCAGCAAAGCAGGATGATTGGGCATCGACACCGCGACACGACGCGCACGTTTTATGTCTACACCCGCGGCAATGGCGGAAATGCGCTGCGTGAATTCTGCGTATGTAATGCGCTGATCTTCAAACAGAATGGCCGTGGCGCTGGGATTGCGCGCAGCCATTGCAAAGACGCCATCAGTCACCAAATCTGCGATCATTGCCGCAAGGCCGGGTAACCGCGATGCACAGCGCGGGCCGCAAGTGCGGCCAGCACGGCCTTGACCACATCTCCCGGCACAAAGGCCAGCGATGCAATCGCGGCTTGGCTGAATGTCAGGTCAGCAACAGCGGCCATCCACGGCACGCCGATCAGGTAAATCGCGCCCACACCACCGATCAGGCACGCAGCGATCAGCCGCGGCAATTGAGTGGAACCGTTGGCCAGCAGGCCGACCATGCCCGCCCCCAACACCCAACCGAACAGAAACCCGGCGCTGGGCGCAAAGAAAACGCCAAGTCCGCCCCGCCCACCCGAGAGCAGCGGGAAGCCCACCGCCACCACGGCCAGGAACAAGATGACCGCCAACGCACCATTGCGCGCGCCCAAGATGGCGCCTGCCAGCATCACGCCCAAGGTCTGGGCGGTGATGGGCACCGGCAGCACCGGCACCGGAATCGGCGGCAGCAAACCCAACGCGCCAATCAACGCTGCGAACAACGCGCAGCGCACCAGGGTTTTGACATTGAATGTGGCAGCGGCAACGGACATGGCGGCAGTTTTAAGCGCGCCCGAACCCGCGCGCAACCAGCGCTTCGGCCAGCGTATCGCTTTCCCGCATCAGGCGGATCACAATAGGCACCAGCGCCGGCAAGGGATTACGCGAGGCTCCGCGCGCGATGCGTGCATGAATCGCCTCACGCCCCACAGCCGCGATGAACGGCACCAGGCGGATGGTGAAGACAATTGCAAAAGCGCAGCTTTGCGCATTTACACCGATGGGTGCGAGTACGCTGAAGGCCCGGGTAAGAGCCGCAAGCATGTCGTCGGTGCGCGTGGTGTGGCTGACCAGTGCGGCAGCCACGACAAGGCAGGTCAGCGTCACAACGACATCCGCCGCCACTGCAAAGTTTGCGATAAGGATTTGGAAGATAAACAGCACCGCCAGCAGCCACACGACTGGTTTCAATGCCGCCAGCAATCGCCCCCAGGGTACGGCACTGACAGCCCACGCCACGCCCAGCACAAGGATCAAGGCACAGAACGCAATCATGCGATCAGTCAATGAAATGGCAACCGCATAAACCGCCAATGCCAGCAGTTTGAGCCCCACAGGCGCGCGATGTAGCGGCGATGTGCCAGGCACATAAACACCGATACTCATGTGTAATGCTCGATATAATGTGCGA